>JBFFQB010000075.1:0-16639 GCA_041573795.1 Anaerolineales bacterium | reverse complement strand
GGCGAGAAAGTACATCCAGGCAGAGCCTGGAAGACCATCAAGCCAGGTTGAGAGGCGGTTATACCAGGAGGGTGGGTAGGGTTGGGGAGTCTCAGATGACCTTTCTTCCGGTTGCATGGGATCCTCCTCGGCAGGGGGCTCACGCTGAAAGCGACGGAGCCGATCGCCGAGCTATAGCACTATCCTGTCGCCATTGCAATTCTGGCGGCTGGACAGCAGTCGGAGTTTAACGCATGGGTCAAGGGGAGGCAGCGCTAAAGACACAACCCGTATCTTCAAGGCCATCCTTTGGGTAAAGCTGAAACGTATTCAACCAGGTAATCATATCCTTGGTTGTTTCTGTGTCTTCGCGCGTGTCATCATCCGTAAAGGTTAGGCTGGGAAAGATGAGTTTGTACATACCACCTGAGGCCGAGCCAGAGCCTCCCACACAATTGGCATAGGCTTCGGTTTGCGGCCAGGTCTCCTCGATCTTAAGCTTGAGTTCACACTTTTCCGCATCGAAGATACCTTCCGCAGCATAATTTATGGGCCAGCCACCTTGATCGATACAAATCTGGGAGGAGGCGTCAAACCCGGCAGTCCCGAAGCCTGTACCGGATGTGTTCAGTTCAGACTGCAGCCCCATGGTTACCCTAAGATAGATCTCCCCGGTTGCGAACCAACCGATCTTGGGCGCTTGCTCACCGACGCGCGTAACGTCGATAGAGAAGTAAGCATACTTTTCCTCAGGCTTAGGCGTGACGTTGATTTCGAGATCAGGATCATCGACGATTGGATTGATCTCTCCGGAGGGAGCGGGATTCCCACAACCAGCGAGCGAGAGTAGCGCCCAGAGAAGTGAAATCAAGCAGATTGCATGAAATCGTGAGTTGGTTTTCATTGGTAGGATCTCCTACTTTTACTGACAAGTTCGCTTAGAGACAGGCTTATCCAAGGAGCGTAGGAGCTATTCTAGAACCAATGGGGTAACGGCACAACCAGCCGTGATAGACAGAACCCCTCTTGAGCAACGCCGGCGCCGGGGTTCTCGCTGCGCCAAGCCACACGATCAGAAACCGCTATCCGGAATAGGATCCGAATAACTTTATTAAACCTTGACAAAAACAGCGCAATACCTTATTATTGGGCTAACTAGGTCAAATATTATCGATATTGGAATGATTTGATGGTAGCTTATCTCGGTCTAAAAGAAGTTTGGCGAAATAAAGGGCGGTTCTTCTTGTTCAGTCTGGTGATTGCGCTGATCGCCATCCTGGTGCTCTTTACCGCTGGATTAGGGGAAGGGTTAGCTTCTGCCAATAAGGAGTACCTCGAAAAACTGGATGCAGAATTGCTTACCTTCCAGAGCGATACGGGCTATTCGACGATCGAGAGCCGGATCGAGTTCAGGAAGGTCAATCGCATTCGTCGCCTACCAGGCGTTGCCGATGCCGGACCGATCGCGTTCAGCAACGTCAAACTTGTTCTCGACAATGGCCCTGAGCCCATGGATGTTTCCTTCATAGGAGTCGAACCGGGCCGACCAGGTGCGCCACCTGCTGTGGTGGGGGATGACCTTCGCTCGAAGAGCGCGAAAGTTGTCTTGATCGACCGTCGCGTAGCTGAAGATGCCGGTGTCGGTGTTGGCGATTTCATCACCATTAAATCAACCCAGGGCACGGATGACGAGCTCTATAGCCTGCGCGTCACGGGCATCACCGGCGGGCAGCAGTTTTTCTTCCGGCCTTCAATATTTGTCAGCCTGCCCGTGTGGGATTTGTACCGCCCCAAGGCTGATCCTGGTGCATACAGCTCGCAACCGGCGGTGAATGTGATTGCCATCCGGGCTGATAATCCTGCGGCGATTGCTACCATACCTGCCACAATCTCCGCCGTGCTTGACGATCTGGAAACCACAGATATCAAGACGGCTTACGAGTCTTCTCCAGGTTATTCGGCGCAGCAAAGTACCCTCAATACGATCAAAGGTTTCACATTTTTGATTGGCACGCTGGTGATTGGCGGTTTCTTTCAGATTCAAACATTACAAAAGATCCCTCAAATTGGAATGCTCAAAGCCATCGGTACGCCCAACCGAGTTGTGGCAGCTGCCTCCATTCTGCAGATCGTTTTCGTCACTGTGTTCGGTGTGCTCATAGGTGGGATCGTGACATTTGGCCTGACTTTGGGGATGCCCTCGGGGGTTCCGATCCTATTCACAGGCACATCCATTCTCATCGCCACTCTCTCGCTGCTTTTAATCGGGCCGATTGGCGGCATGGTATCGATACGCATGGCGCTCAAGGTTGAGCCGCTCTCAGCATTAGGTATGTAGGAGTAAAGCATGATTCAGGAAACTATCATCGAGACAGATCTTGTTACAAAAATATACGACAGCAATGGCCTCACCGTAAAAGCCGTTGATGAGGTTTCGATCGGGGTTAAAGCTGGGGAGTTTGTCGGTCTGGTAGGACCCAGCGGTTCGGGCAAGACGACCATGCTGGCGATGCTGGCTACCCTGCTGCGAGAGACCGCAGGCAAAATGCTGATCGATGGGCAGGATCTGAGCTCAATGAGTGATAAGCAGCGTACGAAGTTTCGCCGTGAGAAGATCGGATTCACCTTTCAGGCTAATAACCTTGTGCCCTATCTCACCGCCCTTGAAAATGTTGAACTGATGTTGCGCCTGAACAAGAATAATGGGGGCAAGAGTCGTGCTCGCGCCAAAGAATTGCTGGCCCGATTAGGGTTGGAAGATCGGTTGGACAATCTGCCTGCCCAGCTCTCTGGCGGTCAACAACAGCGCGTTGCCATCGCCCGTTCTCTGATTCACAATCCGAGCGTGGTGCTCGCCGACGAGCCGACTGCCAATCTTGACACCGAGCGCGCCAACCAGGTTGTGCGGATTTTCGCCGATCTGATCCACGAAGAGCAGCGTGCCGGCATCATGGTCACGCACGATTTGCGCATGACCAAATATGTTGACAAGGTTATCCAGATGGTCGATGGAAGGATCGCACGCGTCATCACTGATCGCGCCGACATTAACCTGCTCGCAGGGACGAGCGAGTTCGACCGGCTCGATAGGTCTGCGCCGAACAAGTCGAAGGATCTTATCTTCCCGCAAGCACCCCCTCTGCGCGTGCCAGTCCCAACCTTCGGCGGCGCCGATTGATCGATCCAAGCCAAGATGGAGATAAGAGCCAGGCGAAGGCCTGGCTCTTTGTTGTGTGAGGTGCCCCGAAATATTCCTGGGAGCGCCGAATCACGCCTCGCTGCCGGTTTTATCTGGGGTGCTGCCATCCTGGAAGGCATAGGGCCACGCGCCAAGGACCACCATGAAGGCTATTCTCTCACGGGTCTCAGAAGCGACATGATGGCTCTCTCATGAATGGCGACCTGCGTATCTGCGGGGGATGTCTGCATGATCTCTTCAATCTGAGCGTACAGACCTTCTACTCGCTCATCGAGCGCATCATCAACGGGATCAGTTTCAAAGGAACTTTGTTCTTCCAAATAGGCGCGGAGTTCAGGGACGGAAGAACCGTAGGTGAGAAAGTCAAATTCGCTGCGCTGGTCAAGGGCAAACAAACCCTGCTCGATAACCTGCGAAATTGCCTTTTCCGCCTGGATCACATCTTCGCTGCAGGTCTCGCGTTTGGGTTCGGAAAATAAAATCGTCTCACCCTGGATGGCTTTAATCAGGTAGCCCTCTGCAATGGGATGGATATCGACGAGCAGGCCATCCGTTTTCAAGAGACGATGGATGATCTTAAGGGCATGAACCATGCCCTCATGGGCCATTCATCAAAGCGACCAGGATAGAATCGCCAAATCAAATGCTGCCGGTTCCGTCACTCTGGCGAAGTCGTCGATGGAGCTATGCTTAAAGTCAATCTGATCTTGCAAGCCCTCAGGGAGCTTTAGTTGGGCCCGATGGATCGCTTGCGCGAAGGGATCAATGGCGGTGACGGCAGCAACTTTGTCCGCATAGAGCTGGGTGAGCCGGCCATCACCGCAACCGACCTCAAGGACACGCTTTCCGCCGAAATCTGCCATTTCGAACAAGGTGCGGGTCTCGTTCTTTTCAGGATCACTTTGTATCGTCATTTCCTGCCTCATTTGAAGCTTACATTTTATAAGAAGGGCGCATTACAACCAAGCTGTACACACGGGCTTTTGCCTGGCATGTCCCTGGCGGATGCTCCAGTGTCATCGTTTCTTGATCATCCTTCGCTATCGCTAAGGTGATCATGATGCCCTTGTCGGGCTCGCCCCGCAACTTACTTCTCCTTGGCCTCTCCTGTACATAGGGTTGGTATTCCCCTGCGCGTGCATTTCCTGGGTCAGCTTGTGCTGGAGTACGATTTCTTCTAACCCGCCAGCGATCCTGCGGGGACTGTCCAGCTCTGCCTTGCGCGGGTGTACCCGACAAGGGCATAAAGCCAGATCGGTGTCAATTGTGAGAAACGGAAAATGGTCCTTCCCTATCCTGAACATCAGGAAGAGCCGTGGGGATCGGTGATCGCGTGTCGGCATTGTTCGTTGCGCCAGGACCTCCGTGTGTTGCATTGAGTTTGTTCGTGGGTTCGAAAGACGCGTTGCAATCGGAGATAAAAAAGAGTAGAAAGGATAGGCGGAGGGAATTGGGGCATAAATGAAGATCCAGATTTACACCATGCAATCTGTGGAGGAAGCGCTGGCCGTGATCGCGCAGGGCGTGGATCATGTCGGGATCACACCCAGCAAACTGGGGTTGCCAGGGGAAATCGACCTTCACACGGCGCGCGCGATCACGGAAGCTGTGGCCGATTCGGCACTTGTGGTCGCCTTATCCGTCGACTCGAACCTGGAAGCCATCGTCGCCATGGTGCAGACCGTTGGCCCAGATATCCTGCATCTCTGTGGCCTTGAGGATACGATCCAGCCGGAGGGTGTCCTTACGCTGCGCGACAGGTTGCCTGAGGTACCCATTATGCAGGCGATCTCGGTCTCGGGGCCCGGTTCGCTGGAGAAGGCGTTGGCCTACCAGGATGTCGCCGATACTCTCATTTTAGATACGCAATCCCCGGATATTGCCGGGATCGGCGCCTCCGGTGAGACCCATGATTGGGAGATCAGCCGGACGATCGTCGAGCAAGTGAAGATCCCAGTCATCCTGGCGGGGGGGCTGTCACCCGAGAATGTCAGGCAGGCGATCGACACCGTGCAGCCATGGGGGGTGGATTCGCTCACGCACACCAACCAGTACCTGCCGGAAGGCGGTTTCCGCAAGGATCTGGCGCGCGTGCGAGAATTCGTGAACGCAGTTAGAGACGTGAGCTGATCTATGCCCGATCCTGCTGTGGTCGTCGTCGGCGACGCGAACGTGGATATGGTTATCCGTCTTCCGGATCGCCGTGCACAACCGTCTGACCCCGCGCACTTCCATCCCCAGCTGCATGGTGGCGGTTCAGCTGCCAACACAGCCGTAGCCCTGGCGAGGCTCGGCGTTCATGTGTCGTTTGCTGGGGCGCTCGGCGAGGATGGGTATGGACGGTGGATCCTGGAAGATTTCAAGACTGAAGGGGTTGATACGTGCGGAGTATCGCTGGTGAAGGACGCTTTTACCCCGATGGTCATGGCGCTCATCGAACCCACGGGGGAGCGGCATGTGGCCATATGGCCAGAGCAGGGTGGGGCACATTTTCAACTGCATAAGCATGACATCGACAACTTGATCTGGGAAGGCCAGGGCTGGCTGCACACAACCGGGATGTGCCTGCGCGCCTCGCCCGCCTGTGAAGCGACGCTCTATGCAATGCAGAGGGCCAAAGCGCAGAACCTGACCGTATCCCTGGATCTCAATCTCCGCATAGAATCTTGGGGCCTGGATGAACCCATCCGGGGGGTGTTTGAACGGGCAATATCGCTATCGGATGTGGTCTTCGGGCATGCACAGGAAGAAATCATTCCCCTGATGGGCCTGGAAAGCGTTGAGCAGGCGATCCTTAGGTTGAGTGAGGGTGTTCGAACCGTGATAGCCCGGCAAGGGGCGCAAGATGCCGTCGTGGCCACAGGGGGCGAGGTCCTGCGCGTACCAGCGTTTGATGTCGATGTTGTGGACACACTCGGCGCCGGTGACGCGTTCAACGGAGGTTTTATCGCAGCCCGCCTGGCTGGGCTTGGTGTCGCCGATGCGACGCGATGGGGGCACGCAGCTGCAGCCTACAAGATTGGTCGAGTGGGGGCCAGGAGTTCGCCGACACAACGCCAGCTAAAAGCATTCATCCAGTCCGGTCAATCAGCGCAAGATTAGATCAACTGTCTGTTGCACGGCTGATTGACGTGCGTCGCTAGCAGCAGCTCAATTTCCATAAAAGAGGATCATCGCAAGTTGGTTTTCATCCATTTGGATGCTTGAAATTGGTCCTTCCCCTGCCGGAATCCCGAACTCACGCACGAGAGGAAATTGTTCGTTTGCTCGTTGGATAGGAGAACTCCCAAGAGCCAGGTCATGGACAGCTTCCCTCCGACGGTCGTGGATGCATAGCCATTTGCTAAGATGCCTGGCGGGCTCCCGGACGCCGGGATCGAGGCTGACACAGTTGCGCGAGCGGTACCTTTCCGCTATGATCGAATATCAGGAAATGTTCCAATCTGGATCAAAATACATAGTTAAAAAATTCATTGAACATAAAGCAGCTTCCGTAGTGAGCGGTGATCCGGGAGCATTCGGCTAAGGATCACTCCCGAAGCTGTAGCGGATCAGGGAGAGCACCGATATGTCGCCTGGATCGATTTGGAACGATTTTCTATCGAGGAACAGAGAATGACCATGCCATCGAAATTGTGCTTGGCTTTTGTTGCGTTCATGTCCATCGCTTTGGTGAGTTGCAGCGGACAGGAAGCGAATACCACGACAACACCTAGCACGACGACACCTACCGCGACCGTTGAGGTGAAACAGATGATCCTGGACGTTGAAGGTGATTATGTGCAGAGTGTTACGTTTTCACCCGATGGTCAATCGCTTGCGGTTGCTTCCTGGCATCCCGATTTCGACCGCGAATTTGTAGGGGCTATCCGTATCTATGATGTATCCACTGGAGAACTGCTTGAAGAACATCGGTTCGTTGAGCAGGTATTGAGCGTTTCCTTTTCCCCTGATGGCCGGTGGTTGGCAGCTGGGTTAGTAGCGGTTTCTGAAATCGAGGAGGGTATCGCAATTTGGGACCTTTCACAGGAAAGCACACCTGCGAGACTGCAGGGGAATGGCTCGTGGGTGGACGATGTGGTTTTTTCACCCGATAGCCGGTTGTTAGCATCCGTGGGGGAGGATGCCGAGGTGAAACTGTGGGACATTTCAACACGAGAATTGGTTGCCACCTTTGATGGTCATACAGATATCGTGACCACGGTTTCGTTCTCCCCTGATGGTAGATTAGTAGCTTCTGGTTCAGATGATGGTCGCGTGATGATCTGGGATGTTAATCGATCTGAGTTATTGAAGACTCTTGATGGGAACGCTTTCGATGTTTTTGATTTAGCTTTCTCGCCTGACGGCCGTTTCGTGGCTACAGCTGTGCTGGACGGAATCCAGCTATGGGAAATGGATAGTGGGAGAATACTTTGGGCCCGGGAATCTGATGCTTATGCCAATAGTGTAGCGTTCTCACCCAATGGTCAGTTTCTGGCTGCAGGTCTTGAGGATGGAACGGTGCAGATCTTTGAACTCCCAAGCGAGGCGTTGATCACAACATTGAGAGGCCATGGAGTCATGGCCATGAGTGTGGAATTTTCACCTGCGGGAGAAAGATTGGCATCCGGAGCTGAAGATGGGAAGGTTATACTTTGGCCTGCAGATGAGTTCCATGCAGGCATAGTCTCACCGCCAGCGTTGCCCGCCACGACCACGGCCTCCATAAAAGTAGATCCTACATCGACCCCAATGGTGTCTAGAGCTACCTCAACCCCCGAGCGGGTTTCAAACGTGCGGATCGATGCGTTCGGCGTCCCAATGCTCCCGATCCCCGCAGGGACGTATTCGGTAGGGGGCTCCCCGGAACAATCGCTGGAGAATTGCTTGAAATATCGTGAGGACTGTCTGCTCGAATGGTTCGAGGATGAATCCCCCCTGCATCAGGTTCAACTTGAAGAATTTATGATCGATCAATTTGAGGTCACAAATGCTCGTTATGCGGAATGCGTGGATGCCGGTGTCTGCGATCCACCGGACCTGGTCAGCTCGGCGACCCGCGATTTCTATTACGGTAGCCCGGTATACGACGCATACCCAGCCATCTATGCCAGCTGGGAGGATGCCAACACCTACTGCAACTGGCGCGGCGCTCGTCTACCCACGGAGGCAGAATGGGAAACCGCCGCACGCGGCGGTCTTGATCCTTATCCCTGGGGTAGGAATGAACCCGTCTGTTCGCCTGGATCACCCTATGGCGCAAAATTCGATGATGAGGACGAATGTAACGATACCGATACCGAAGCGGTTGGAACCTTCAGGCCGAATGCGTATGGGCTCTTCGATATGGCCGGGAACGTCATGGAATGGACGGCGGATTGGTACGATGCTTATCCCGGCGGCTCCCCTTCGGGTGAATATGGTGAGACCTACCGGGTAGCACGCGGCGGTTCCTGGTACACGTTCGGGTATGTCCTGCGTGCGCATATCCGTATTCCCGCCGTTCCATCTGCCTCCTTCGATCACTATGGAATACGCTGTGCCAGCGAACCGTTTGAATCGTTTGGGCCTGTTTCGCCATCAACTGGCGCGGGGCAGCAAGGGGTCTCCCCTGAGCAAGAGCTGCTCAAGGATGAATGGCGACCGGCGATCAGCAACGCCATCCTGCTCTCTACAACCTGTCAACTGATGTTCGAGACACACTTTTATTATGCTGAAGGAGAACTTGATCTCGAACAGGCGATCACACAATTAAACGCGGAGGGCGATTTCGTCGCGTTCGCCGTACGTGGGTTTTCATCAGGTCCGGTGCCAAGTGGGGATGTCGCGCCCTATATGCTGGATCTAGAAGGACAATCTCGGAACATGATTGATCTGCTCCCGCCACTCGATCATAGCCTCATCGGATCGACACAGGCACTCGATACGCTTGGGAATACCTGTGGCGTATTGTCCGACCTGCTTAATGGGATCATCGATGCGAGCAAGGCAGCGGGTTTGACCGAAACCTCGGTAGAACAGATTGATCAGGAGATGACGCCGATGATCAACGATCTCTTCGACATGGTCTTAGAAGGGGCATAAAAGCTGCCCAGGGTGTATCTCGGACAGTCGATAGGTAGGGTGCTAACGGTTGGTGACACTGATGTGACTCAACTTACGTTTCGCCGGAGAAAAGTGAGGTGAAAGATTATGAGAAGGATGAAAGTTCCATTCCAGAAGGTCGTCTTACTGACTGCGCTTTTAGGGGCAGCGTGTGGAACATCGCCCACAACTGAGGCCGAAACACCATTGGTAACCCAGTCAGTTTCTGAGGCAGAAGGACAATTGCATACGCCTGTGTTCACACCAACGCAGCCCCCTTCTCCGGAACCGGTGTTACCTGCTACTGATACACCTGTTCCACTCCCAATTGCTGAAGACATTGGCGTGCCTCGATTTCCTATCGGCGCGGAAGTAGATCTAACTTTCATCCAAATGATCACCGACTTACAGGGATGGGGGATCAGCGGTTGGCACATCCTTCGAACGGAGGATGGCGGGATCTCGTGGCGGGATGTCACACCGCCTGAAGGCAGGCTGCTCGAATCAGATCGCCCTGAAGAGGCTGTAGGTGCCTTCATAGATGCTGAGATGGCCTGGGTTGTTTTTCTCGATATGAAAAGTTTCCCGGTGATGCAGCTTAACGTGTGGACGACGGGGGATGGGGGTTCTACGTGGTCCGTAGCCGCGCCAGTTTTTCCTTTTGGCCCTGGAGAATTTTTTGAGGTGTTTCTTAGAGTGCATGATCGCTGGCATGGCTGGTTGCTGACGGATACGATCGTCATGGGGACCGGTCGGAATGATACGTACAGCCTGTTCCAAACATCAAATGGCGGTCGTACGTGGACGGAGTTCAACTTGAATCCTTACGTGGTCACAGATCTTGAATTTTACAACCCCATGCTGGGATGGATATCTGAGGAAATGTCGGGACCTTATGACAGCATTGCACCGTTCTTGCGGTTTACGGTTGATGGTGGTGAAACATGGGAAAGACAGGACCTCCCATTACCACCTGCAGCCACTGTCCTTGCTGATCAACATCGATATTGCTCGACTTATGATGTGGATTTCCTGACGGATGGGTCACTTATTACCATCGTCGAATGTTCTCAGAGTCCATTCGAGCCAGAGGGAAGCTTGAGTTATCTCTACCTGTCCTTGGACTTTGGAAATTCCTGGGATATCCAACCCTTGCCCCAGTCGATTCGAGCGGGTGGCGAGGTTGTGGTGCTTGATAGAGAGAACGCGCTGCTGCTTGGCGCTGAGATGTATAGCTCCAGTGATGGAAGGCAATCTTGGACAAAATTTAAGGAGGTCAACTGGACAGGCCAATTCAGTTTCGTTGAGAGAGATGTGGGTTGGGCGATCGCCAAGGCAGGAGAGGAAACTGCATTGGTGCGCACACTTGATGGTGGTCAAACCTGGGTACTCATCAAGCCGATCATCGCACCATAATTACTTGGATCTATCGTCACAGTGAGAAGATTCCCCTCCTCGTGGAGAGATCCTCCTTCTAAGCGCAATTGGTGCGTTGTCTAACCAAACTTTCGATCACCGAATCGTGCCCCTTGTATAACCCCTACTGGCTGTATTCTCGCGACAAAATTGCCTGCGAGGAACGCTTAACGCACGCTCATCGTGAATGATGAGATTCTGACCTGGAACCAGATTTTCAATTTAATCGCTGAAGCAGCGGGGGATGAGGCAATGATCATCCACATCCCTTCAGAGTATATTGCTGCGTTTGATCCCGAATGGGGTGCTGGTTTACTGGGGGTTAAAGCGCATAGCAAACTCTTTGACCACAGCATACTCAAACGGACGGTTCCAGAATTCAACCCCAGCATTCCTTTCCATTGAGGGGCAAAAGAAATCGTCGATACGATGACGCCTACCCATCGTATCAATTGATCGACACGGCGTGGGATCATAGGATGGATCGTATCATCGCTGCCGGATTAAACCTCTTCAGCTGAAGAATGTACTTGTTGAGACAGGCAGTCCATCTGCGATAGCTTGTTCCAGTCAGCGAAGATTGCTCATACGCTCAGCCGGGTTTTAATCGCCAGCGCGAGAAGCTCGATCTGAAGGTCACGGAAGATCTGCTGTCTATTTCGCGTCGAACTTTCTACCCATTCCCCTCCACATTCTACAAGCCAGACTGTTTGTGCAGCTTGTCACTTTATTCGTGTGACAAGCATCAGATACACAATTTAGGCAGAGGGCTTATTCTATATTCGGAATATGGAATAAGGATCGGAGGGCGGCATGGACGGTCATAAGCACAGCGCAAGCATCCTCAAGGCCCTTGCTCACCCTGTTCGACTGCAGATCCTGGAGGCATTGAGCACGGATATCCAGGCTTGTGTCTGCCATCTTGAAAGCCTGCTTCAGCTACGGCAAGCATATATCTCCCAGCAACTGGCAACGCTACGCGAGGCCGGGCTGGTTCAGGACAGACGCGAGGGAATGAACGTTTACTACTCGCTTACCGCAACTGCTGTTGCAGATGGATTACAGAACCTGCGGAGCTTCAGCAGCGAGATCGCTAAGCTGCAGGGCAAGGAACTCCGTTTCAAATCGATTGAGCGCGACCCAGAAGAGCCCTGTCCATGCCCACGCTGTCACGAAAAAATCGCGCTGCTCGAAGCACAACGCTAGGCATGTGTCAGCGGTGTTGCAAAGGAGATGGCAACCATGATTTCTATCAAAGTCCTGGGCCCGGGATGCGCTAACTGTGAACGCCTCGAGCTGCTATCAATCGAGGCTGTGGAGCAGGTAAAAGGCACACGAACGGCATTAGCAGTAACGATCGAGAAAGTTAGGAACCCGGAGGTTTACGCAGCGTATGGTTTGCTGGCCACGCCCGGACTTGTTATCAATGAGCAGCTGGTTTCAGCGGGAAGGATTCCGTCTACGGCGGAGATCGTGGACTGGATCGAAAAATCAGCGTAAGCGGAGTACCGGGTTGATCGTTTGAAAACCAGCGCACGGCGTGTGATGCCTTCCAGGGCGCACACAGGCAGAGAGCACTCCTGTCGATTATGCCGTCTAACAAACTGTTTATGCCCGCAGGGGGGCAGGACATGACTGAATTCCTCGAGCTTGATGTGGATAAGTTCACATTCAAAGTCGCCGCGAACCGCCTTTACACAGATGAAGGCATATGGGTGCTACAAGAGGAAGGAAGGCGTGCCCGCATCGGGATATCCGATTTTCTGCAGCAACGGAGCGGCGACGTGGCCTTCGCTGAGATCCAGCCGGTGGGGACTGCACTCGCTGCAGGCGACGAATTAGCCACGATCGAGACGATCAAGGTCAACATCGAGTTAGATTCACCTCTTAGCGGTGAGATTTTGGAAGTTAACCCCTTGATGGAACTGGAATCAGAACATATCAACCAGGACCCCTATGGTGCGGGTTGGCTGGTGATCATCGAGACTGCTCATTGGGAAAGCGAGTCGCTCAAATTGCTGGATGCTCAGTCCTACTTCGATCGGATGAGCAAAGCGGCCGTAGAGGAGACACGCGACCTATGAAAACGGCGCGCAGAATTGCCATCGTCCCCTGCAGCGGTATCGGAAAAACATATGGCACAGTGAGCCGTGAGGCGGCTTACGAACTCACCCAGGATCTTCGTCCGGATGCGACCAGGCTTGTAGCCCTCTCGCTGCTGGTTCTGGGGGACGAACAGGCGCGCGCCGACATCGAAGGAAGCCTGGCAATCACCATCGACGGCTGCAAGTTAGCCTGCGCTTCGAAAATGGTGGCGGAGAGCGGAGGTCAAGTTGCGCGGGAAATAGCCGTCCTGGATGTATACAGAGAGCATCGCGAGCTGAAACCGAGAGGCATCGCCGCATTAAATGAATCCGGCCTGGAGCTGGCGAAGACCCTGGCGCAGGAATTGGCTCTGGTTGTCGACAATCTCCAGAGCCAGGAAGGAAGGCAGCGTCATGCCTGAGCTTCCCCAGAAGAAAGTCGGCATCGTGGCTTGCTCCGGGGAAGAGCTCCCCGGGGGTACGGTCACGCGGCTGGCCGCTTTAAAGGTCCTGGAACAGCTGCGGCCGGCAGACACAGTGACGATCTGCTTGCCACTCTTCCTGGCAGGCGGGGAGGGGGATCGGGCATTTGCCCGTTTCTACCCGACGGTTGCAATTGACGGATGTGAGCAACGCTGCGCAGCACGGGCTACGGAGCTACATTCTGGCAAACCGGCCGCCAGTATCGTCATTAGCGACATTGTCGCTGCAAAAGGTTTTGCCCAACCCATGGGATTGCGGTCCCTGGATGAGGCCGGGCAACGTGCCGTCGAGGAAGCCGCAGCCTTGGTGGCGCTAAAGGTAGATGAAATTCTCGGTAGGAGTTGGAGCCGGAGTAAAGGAGAGTTTCTCGATCCTGGCCCGCTGCTGGCAGACGAGCAGGATGGTATCGAATCGGCCTGTGCCTGCGTATCAGATATCCCGACGCAGGTCCTGGACATCGATGGAACGGATGTCAGCTTGATTGGCTTGCCGCTCATCTTCGAGCAATTTCGAGAGGCCGAAAAGGGCTCCCCGGATCAGTTGGCCGCCGAACTTCTCGCTATGGTTCAAATTTACAATCCAATCCCTGCAGGGGAGGAGCAATCCTATGCACAGGCCTTGATCAGGGAATACAGAGACTACCTGCATCAGAAGGATTCACCCGCATGAGTGGCACAGCGACCTACTACACGACAGTCTCGTGGAAAGGCGAGCACCGGGGCCATCTGGTGATGGGCAACGGCCCTGAGATGGAATTCTCCGCTCCGCCGGATGCCCAGGGCCAGGCGGGCGTGTTGACCCCGGAAGATGCTTTCGTGGCCGCTGCGAATACATGCATCATGATGATGTTCATCTGGGCTTGTGAGCGCTTCAAGCTTGACCTGCAGTCCTATGAATGCCGGGCGGAAGGAATAAAACAAGTTGAACTGGATCGTACCGAAAGTTTTACCCATTTGCGCTTCTGGCCGGTCATCCGCATCGCAGTCGGGAGTGATCAGCCGCAGGTCGTGGAGAAGCGCACCCGCCAGGCGCTGCAATCAGCGCAGAAATACAGCCTGGTCGCCAACTCTGTCAGGTCTGAAATCTTCATCGAACCAAAAATCGAACTGACGAACTAGGGAGGGTCATGGAGAAACAATTGCAGATACCCGCGCAGGGACGTGGAAAACCCTGCAATGGATCGTAACGAGTATTTATCCATTGGCTGAATGAGAGACTGAGAAGCAGGTCATCGCTTTTGATTTACCCTTCAACAAATGAGAAATTCAAGGAGGCATCTTGTCGTGGAGAGCCAAACGAATGTCGCTGCAATGAAGAAAACGGAGCAGGGAGTCACCCGTCAGCTATCCTTGCTTGATCGCTATCTCACACTGTGGATTTTTCTCGCCATGGCAATTGGTGTACTGATCGGATACCTCTTTCCAGCAGCCGTGTCCAATGTCAACAGCGCTGTCTCGGTCGGGACGACCAACATCCCCATCGCTATCGGCTTGATCTTGATGATGTATCCCCCGCTAGCAAAGGTTCACTACGACGAGCTGGGAGATGTCTTCCGCAATTGGAAGGTGCTTGGGCTCTCGTTGTTACAGAATTGGGTGATTGGCCCGATCTTGATGTTCGTGCTGGCGATCATCTTCCTGCGCGGCTACCCGGAGTATATGACTGGATTGATCCTGATCGGCCTGGCACGCTGCATCGCCATGGTGATTGTGTGGAACGAATTGGCGCAAGGGGATAGCGAATACGCTGCTGGTCTGGTGGCCTTCAATAGCGTTTTCCAGGTGCTGTTCTACAGCGTGTATGCCTACATTTTCATCACGCTGCTGCCTACCTGGTTTGGGATGAGCGGCTCAATCGTCGAAATCACAATCGCTGAAATCGCCCGGAGTGTTTTCATCTACCTTGGCATTCCCTTCCTGGCAGGTTTCTTCACGCGCTGGTTCCTGGTGCGGACCAAGGGCAAGGAATGGTATTACGCAGAATTTGTTCCCAGGATCAGCCCCCTGACGTTGGCGGCGCTATTATTTACGATCGTGGTGATGTTCAGCCTGAAGGGCGAGCTCATCGTGACCATCCCGGGCGACGTGGTGCGCATTGCCATCCCGCTGTTGATCTACTTCGTGGTCATGTTCCTGGTGAGCTTCTTTATGGGCAATGCGATCGGAGCAGACTACAGCAAGACCACTACCCTGGCCTTTACTGCGGCCAGCAACAACTTCGAGCTGGCAATCGCTGTGGCTGTAGCAGTCTTCGGGATTGGCTCGGGCGTAGCCTTCGCTGCTGTGATCGGACCTTTGATCGAGGTGCCGGTGATGATCGGGTTGGTGAATGTGGCCTTTGCCCTTCAGCGGCGCTATTTCAAGGCTGAGGCGTCCCCGGCATAGCCGAGGATCCAGGCTGGAGTTAGAAGGCATATGTTCATCGAAGGGTATGATCTAGAGGTTTTTACGCCCCCCTGCGAGCCTGGAGCGGAGCGCTTTGCGGCACGGGCATATCTAAAGGTCGATATCACACGTGTGCTACCCTTCCTGAACGCAACCTTGCAGGGAGCCAATTACAACCCAGCTGCGCCGGCGCTGCGCTGGGAGCGCGCGGGGCACACGATCGTCTTTCATCCACAAGAGATTGCTATCAACAACATGGCCGACCGGGGGGAGGCGGATGGGGAAGTTCGTGACCTGATCGAGCTGGTCAATCGCACCTGGGAATGTCGCGACCAGATCGAGCCGAGCGAAGCGGTCCGGCAGCGTCCATCGCACCTGGCGATCTACAAGCTTCTCCCTGGGACAAATTGCAAGGTCTGCGGTGAGCCAACTTGCTACAATTTTGCGCTCAAGCTCACCGCAAGCCTTGTGAATCTTTCGAGCTGTCCCGCACTGACGCAGCTGGACCAACGACCCGCGCTGGCCCAATTGCAGGAAATGCTGGGGGCTCGATAGTTTTCAAGATGCAGGGAGGGTGACATGTCCAAGAAACAGCTTGCGCCAGAGGATATGGCTTCCAGAAAAGGAAACACAGAGCCCTGTTCCTGTGTTTCAGATCCATTCGCAAGTCTACCGAGTGAGCTACGCCCGCCTGCACAATTGAAAAAAGGGGGGCTGCGGAAAGTGAAATGCCCAGGTTGTGACCAGGAATACTGGACCAATCGTGCGACAGATGTCTGTATCAAATGCGAGCGCGCAGGTCACAAAGACTAGTTCCAACCCTCTGAAAGTTATTTTCTGTTTGCTTATGACGATTATTTAGGTACCTATACTCTCGCGTTAGCCGCTATCGCAGATGAGTCACTATGCGGGTGACTATGGATTAAGGACGTGAAAGATCAAGGACACCCCAACGGCGGAGGTTCAATACCGGCGAGAGAAATTTGAGAGATGCACTTATTAACCAGCTCAAGGATGATGACCCTGGC
>JBFFQB010000074.1:0-16687 GCA_041573795.1 Anaerolineales bacterium | reverse complement strand
GCATTGACACACAAACGATCCTACCTTATGGCAGCCCTGAAGACGTCGCCGCTGAGGTAAGGCGCGTGATCCAAGCACTGGGTCCTGGAGGAGGATATTTAGTAGCCTCTGTGCACACAATTACCAATAACATACCTCCCGAGAATATCATCGCCTTGGCACGGGCCGTCGAAGAATTTGGACCCTACCCTATTGGGTAATATCAGATCGATACAGGAGCAGCAATCCCAACATAACCCTGGGGATTCGAGCCGCATAAATGAGAAAAACCCCTTCATTCTGAAGGGGTTTTGTGTGATCTTAATTTAATTGTTAGACCACTGTGACGTTGGCTGCTTGCAAGCCCTTCGGACCCTGTTCGATGGAGAATTCCACCTGTTGTCCTTCCTCCAGGGTGCGGAAGCCCTCCGACTGGATTGCGGTGTAGTGGACGAAAACATCGTCGTGACCTTCTACCTCAATAAAGCCGTACCCCTTGCTTCCATTGAACCACTTGACCGTACCAAGAACTCGTTCCGACATGGTGCTCTTTGCCTCCTTGGGGCAGATGATACGTAGGTGCTTGTCTCGTTCCCGGTGGTCGGGTTTGAGAAACCAAACCGGCCTGAGCTGCTTACGCTCAGGCCTTCAGCTTTCGACTTCCAGACAGAACGTGCATGCAACCTTGGCGACATACTATCATGATTTTTTTTTATTGAAAAGTGATTTTATTTCCCTTTCCAGGATACCAACAGGTATCCCGCAGCGGGCGAATCTCGGGCAATTTTGCAGATAGGTCTAACGCTGGGGTTTAAAGAAATAGGCACCTAGAGTATAGGTGCCTATATTGTCTAGCCTGTGAATTTCTGACAGTTTTACCGTGCTGCCAGGAAGTCGATTTCCAGATCAACCTGAGGGTCGACCCCGGCAACTTGGGGGACGGATGGGATCGTAAGGTTGAAATCCTGTCGTAGTACGGTCGCAGAGGCCGAACCCCGGATTTCACTCATCGAATCCACGCTGATATTTACTCGAAAGGTCACTTCTTTTGTAATATCACGAATCGTTAGCTCACCGTTCATCGAGAAGGTGAAGGTATCCCCTACAGCGATGTCGGTGGGGATTCCTTCGATAGCGGTTGGCGTGAAGGTAATTAACGGATACGCGTTTGTTTGCAGGATTAAGTCGCGGATTGCCCGGTTGCGGAAATTATTGTCGGTTCTGAGCGTTCCTGCCTCTACCGAGATTGCACCCACCTGGGTGACTGAGAGATTATCCTCGTTGATGAGAATCTCCCCGCTTACCTTGTTGGTGCTTCCTACAACGGTTTTCGGCTCACCACGTAGCACCTCATCAATAATGAATCGTGCTTCCGTTTCGGCTTCAATTAATTTAAAGACGATGTCACCAGTGGAAAGCTCCAGCGCCTCAGGAGTCGCTTGTACATCCCCATCAGGCGTAGTTTCCGCTGTAGGTTCTACTTCGCTTTCAGGGTCTTCTGCGCCGACAGTCGATTCCGCCGCAGATGACTCCGGAACCTCCACTTGCGGTTGAATTTCTGCGCTGGGAGCAGGATCACTCGTCCCACAAGCAGCCATCACAAGGACTAGAGCTGCGCTGATCAAGTACCTGGATCTTAATATGTTCACTCGTTTTCCCTTCCTTTGGCATCTATACAAGGGCTGCAGAAATATATACGCGCCCGCTAAGAATTGAAGATTTTATCAGCAGAAGAAGCGATCATAGATAAGGATTTCATGAAGGGAGAAACTGGAAAGATAACCCCTGCCAGACTTCCATAGTTGATCATGGAGCTTGGATAAGAGGTACCTGGCAAGGATCGACACACGAAGATGTTGGCGTGTGTCGCAAACTGTCTCAGCTAGAAGAGCAGGAGCAGCGCCATTTTCATTTGACTTACCGCTCTCAGTGCATGGGGAACATGGGCGGGAAGGCGTATAAATTCACCTTGTTTCAAACGGAAATTTTGCCCTTGGATGTCGAAGTCTACGTTGCCTTCAAGGATCCAAACCAGGGCATCATGGGGCGTGGTGTGCTCACTCAAGCCTTCACTTTTATCAAAGGCAAAAAGGGTGAGATTGCCACCTTCAGTTTTCATGAAGGTACGGCTTACGATGGCTCCACGCTGGTACGCAACGATATCAGCCAGGTTCCCATAACCCTCACCTTCTTCCAATGACGGAGAAGTTTCTTGTTTTTTCATCGTAATAAACCCGCTGTGATCTTGCTCTTGTTACATCTCGGCTCAACTATACCTTCCGGATCGCGTGACCATCGTTCGAATCAATAGATCTCTTACATGAACTGAAGCTTGTCTTCTGGATAGAGCGTGTTACGTATCCGTTCGCGAGGTCCGCACAAACTGGCGCACAAGGATCAAGACACCAAAGGCGATCACCAGGATGGGTGCCACGATGCGAGTTGACCGTTCGGACAAAAGAAAACCCAGACCCATAACAGCCATGACTCCGCCAGGGATAAGTGGCCACCATTCGCGCGGATTGCGAAGGTAAACATAGATGAAAGGGATCGCAATCACAAACATGATGTAAGCAGGGATAATCAAATCCCTCAGCCATCCGGCTTCAATAAAACCCACCATGATGCCAATTGCCAACAAGGCATAGGCGGGTATCAATGCCCACCAGTTCTGACGATCCCTCACATAAACGACGATAAATGGTAAGGCGATGGTTGCCAGCACATAGGTAGCCACAAAGGAATCGTTGAGTAGGTTGGTCTCAAGCAAGGGGACCATGATTCCAATCGCCAGGAGCACATAGGCTGGTATCAGCGCCCACCAATGGGTTCGATTCGAGTAGAAAACTACCAAGAAAGGAAGGGCGATAGCCCCAAGAACAAAGGTTGCGACGAAGGGATCTTTAAGGATGTTGGATTCAATTAAGACCAGGAGTGTTGCCGTCATTAACAGTGCATAGGCAACGATCAAGGACCACAATTCACGGCGTTCATTGAAGTAGACCAGCAAGACACCAAAACCCGCCGCCGCGATGACACCAGCCCAGACCCATACGGATAGCGTCACATATATATCGACCAATGCCATCAAGCCAAAGACGATCAGCAGTCCCCCCCATACCAGCGACTGTGATCTCGAGATGTTATTCATTGCGCCCTCCCATCCTGATACTTTGTTGTTTGCGATTTCCTCACGTACCGAGCGGTCATCAATTTTGAAATTAGCGATCACTCTCTGTACGCATACCACCTGAAAAATGTTTCAGCCTATGGGTATCGCCCGGTATTGGGTCAACCATCTGGCCTCACACTACACCAAGATAGACTATGTTTAGTATTTCACCAAACCAGGCTTCAACGGACATTCTCCATCTGCCGCCTGCTTCAGCTTAAATTTTGAATTCGCCCGAATCGTAGAAGAGCTCTCCATCGACCAGGATCTGACTCCCATGCTTCATGTCATGGATCATATCCCAGTGTAGTGCACTCTCATTGCGGCTGCCGGATTCGGGATAGCCAAGCCCTAACGCCATGTGAATCGTCCCACTCAGCTTCTCATCGAATGTAATATTTCTAACAAAACGATTAAGCTTTCGATTTGTACCGATGGCGAATTCACCCAGGATTCTAGAACCCGCATCCATATCGAGCATGGTTTCAAGGAAAGCTTGATTTTTCTCAGCCGATGCTTCTATCACGCGTCCTGATTCGAAATGCAATTCGATCCCGGATACTTCCCGGCCATTATAGATCGCTGGATAACTGAAACGAACCCAACCATCGACAGAATCCTCTACCGGTGCTGTGAAAATCTCTCCATCCGGCAGGTTAACCCTTCCATGACTGTTAATAAAGGGACGATCTTCAATTGAAAACTTAAGGTCGATATTTTCTCCTTTCAGTTCAACCCATTTTTTACCTTTCAACCAATCAACTAGTGCCTCTTGCTCATGAAACACGTTCTTCCAGAGCTTGATCGGATCTTCAGTGTCGGCAAAAATTGAGCTAAAGTAGAAATCTTCGAACGCCTCCAGGCTCATGCCGGCTTCCTGGGCATAGCCGGGAGTTGGTATATTGGTCAGCACCCAGAGGTGTTCACCCGCTGCGGTGCGTCTTGCCCCGATCTCTTGAAACTCACGGTAATGCTTCGTTCGAAATGCCTGTCGTGCCGGATCAATGTCAGAATGCCGGCGTGTATTCTCTTCACAATACAGGACAATTGAACGTTCCCATTCCTTGATCATCATCATCAAGCGTGGATCAACGAAAGCTAATTGGTCATCATTACCTTCTAAAAGCACCATGGTTTCGAAGAACTCAGGTTCGAGATCGAGCAGAGGATAGGCGCCAGCTCGAAATACAGCCCGGGTAATCTCTTTTAGGTAAGGAATTGCTCGGGGGGAAAAGGGCCAACAACCGATATGCACTCTTTGCTTCGGTTCTATCGCCAGAGAATGCTCAACGAGGATGCGGGCAAGATTACGAATACGGGGATCCAAGAAATTGCCTCCATATACTACTAATAAGTGTACTGCTACAACATTCAAACCCAGGACATAGCCCTCGGTGTAATGGCCGATCGAGCGTAAGCCCATTGTGGAGCACGCCGCTTGGCTACCGAGGGGGAAGCCAGCAATAACTTGCGGTTAAGGATTCAATCAATTACAGAGTAGGCCAAATGCTCCCATGCCCCTCGTTATTCACTGGCCGTGATCCAATGCCGCGCCCAAGCGCGGGCCAGGAGTTTTCCCCTCTCCGAGCGCACTTCGGCTTTAAGCAATAATTCACGACCTTCGCCTGACAAACGCTGTGCAAAGACAATGATATGCCCCATGTCGGGAGAAATTGGTGAGGAATACTTAAGTTCAATTCTGCGGGTTACATTCGGTGGTGCGACGAGCATACTGAGCGGACCCAGCGTGTTGTCTACTGCGGCTGCAATCATACCCCCTTGCATAAGCTGATACGGATTGAGGTAGCCCGGCAAGATCGGAAAACGAGCCTTGAGCCAGGCTGCCTGTAGATCAAAGGCGAGGATCTCACCCTGCATCAAGGTAAAAACTGGAGGTGGGATGATGAAATCGTCCAACCGGCTGCCATATTTCTGACGCAGAATTTCGATCATCTTTTCCATCTGCATTGTTGCGTTCTGACTTTCCAATTTCCACCCCTCAAGATCGTCATTCCTGGATGTGCCCGTTAAGATGGAAGCTTACTGGAGATATTCGATGCTGTCCTCTCTAAGCTCCGTGGAGAATATCTTCCAAGCCCCTGTGCTATCCTTGCGAAGCGTGTGGACCGCCTCAAGGCGATTATCTCTGAAGGGATCAGGACCAGCAATCTTGACCGTAGTTTGAACGACTCGGACTCGAGCGGATTGGGAGTTTATCGATTGAATTTCCCACTCCTCAATGTTGTAGGCCAGGTCAAAATCTTGGAAGAGCATCGCCATCTGCGCCTGGGTCTCATCCAACCCTGGCGCATCTGGATGCAGCGTCCACATATAGCCATTCAAGTCTTCAATTCGTGCATAATAAAGATTCCATTCAATCAGCGAGTAAACTTCATTGCGTTCTTCTTCCGATATTTCGGGAGCGCACGCCGGAAAAGCTATGCCAAGAACGATAAGGCTCATAATAACAGCCGCACGCTGCCGAAAGGATCTATTTACACACATATTCAAAGCTCCTTATCCATTAACGACCTATTCGATCCAGGCACCACAACGCCTGTCATTATGGCGGAAGATCATGTCTGAAACAAGATCCTGTACTCATGGCTAGAAAGGCGCAATATAATCCAGGCGAAGATCATGGCTGAAAAACACAGCGGTGTTTAATAATCATTTCGACGTGATTGTCGTGGGAGCAGGTCCAGCCGGGATGATGGCAGCCGGCCAGGCTGCCCATGCTGGTGCGCGGACATTGTTGCTCGAGAAAATGGATCGTCCTGGTCGAAAGCTGCAGCTTACCGGCCAAGGGCGCTGCAACCTTACCAATACAGCACCTCTGGATGCATTCATCGAGCACTTCGGCCCACGCGGGCGCTTTCTTCATTCAGCGTTTTCCCGTTTCTTTTCCCAAGATCTGATTACCTTTCTCCAATCGCTCGGAGTTGAGACCCTGGTAGAACGCGGTGGCCGTGTCTTCCCAGTTTCACAGGATGCGCTCGAGATCGTACGCGCCCTGGAGGCGTGGATGTCACATGCGGGCGTCACGTTGATGCCCTCTGCGCGCGTCAAAGCCCTGACCCTTGCCAGCCCAAATGCTCTGGCATTGGATGTGATTAAACCCGGGGATCATCGTAGAAATGACGTTAACGATCAAATCATCGAGGTCCAGGCAAAAGCTATTGTCATCGCCACTGGGGGAGCATCTTACCCTGGTACTGGCTCAACCGGAGACGGCTACACGTTGGCGGAGTCGCTTGGGCACACACTGATCCCCATCCGTCCGGCGCTCGTCCCGCTGGTGACACGCGGGCAGACGGCCGCCAATTTACAAGGATTGAGCTTGCGCAACGTTATGGTGAGGCTGATTGTCAATGGCAGGGAAGAGGACGCCCGGCTGGGAGAAATGCTGTTCACTCACTTCGGATTATCTGGACCCGTTATCCTCGCCATGAGCCGTGCTGCCGTCGATGGATTAATCGCGCAGGATGACGTACAGGTGAGCATAGATTTGAAACCTGCACTTGATGAGAGCCGCCTGGATGCGAGGATCTTGAGAGATCTGGATTTACACGGGAAGAAGCAATTCCGAACGTTGCTTGGGGGTTTGCTGCCCCAGAAAATGATCCCCACATGTCTGGCCCAGATCGGGATTGCAGGCGAAAAAGAAGCACATCAAATCACAGCAGAAGAGCGCCAGCGCCTGAATTCGTGGCTGAAGGACCTTCGTTTTGAGGTCGTTGGTCACCGAACCTTTAACCAGGCTATCATTACAGCTGGCGGGGTGAACACAAAAGAAGTTGATCCGCGCAGTATGGGGTCAAAGTTAGTTCCAGGATTGTACTTTGCTGGTGAGGTGCTGGATCTAGATGCGGATACGGGAGGGTATAACTTGCAGGCAGCCTTTTCGACGGGATGGGTGGCTGGCCGGTCAGCAGCCGGGTATGCCCTGCATTCGGCCTGACTTGATCGGGAAATTAAACCACCGGCTTTCCGCCGGTGGTTTCATCCACATGGATATGAAAACTTAGGCTTTCGCAGGTTTGAAATGGGTGATATCCAGGATCGATCCTTCTCGGTCCTTCTTGGCTTTGAAGACAGCCTCGACTTGCATCCCAATATCAACAGATTCGGGTTCGATACCGGCTAAACGATGTACCAGGCCACCATCAGCTATACGGATGAATGCGACGATCTCGGGTTCATCCAACGCTAGCCCGTCCTTATCGACGAAAAGCAGCGTATAGGTATATACCTCGCCTCCAGGCCCAACCTCTGCCCATTCATTAAGTTCGGACAAACAACGCTCGCAGAAAATGCGTGCTGGGACATAGGTGATGTCACAGGCGGGACATCGAGAGCCCATGAGCTTACCCTCATCCTTGATCGCCCGAAAGAAGCGCTCGCCTGCAATACCAAAGGTGTAACGACTCGTGACCGGCAGGTCACCCAGCCAGGCAGCGGGACCCGCAGGATCATGACCTAGAATGCTCATGACTTGGCCTCCTTGATGGGTTTGAAGTAGAGGATGTCAGTGATCGCTCCCTCGCGTTCATCCTCCGGTTTCCAAACAGCCTGGACGTGCATACCAATCTTGACTTGATCCGGAGAAACCTCGCCTAGCTTATGCAGGATCCCGTGAAGCGGAGAGGCGCCATCGATATCAATGACAGCGGGAATTTCCGGCTCCTTGATTCGCTTGACATCCCAGGTTACATAGCAAAGGGAGTAGGTATTAATGACCCCGGTATCCTGCAGAGGAACATACTCATCCATGGGCCGGAAGCACCACTCGCACACAGTTCGTGGAGGAATGACTGTCTTACGACACGTTGCACAGTAGCCCCCTAAAAGAACCCCCTCCTGCAATGCCGCCAGGTACGTTCGGATCGCCACACCGGTATCCCAGGCATACCAGGCCTCAAGTTGGTCCTGGCGATGCAGGATTCGTCCTTTTTCGAAATCCTTCTCACTGAGGGGTGTGCCAGAAAATTCCTTGATCTTAGATGTCATCGTCCGCATTCCTTTCAGGGGTTCGTTCCCAGGATGACGACGGTGCCAACCTGCATTAAGTCACCCCAGGCCTGAGCCAAGCCGCGTTTCGGTTGACCGGGAACCTGCCTGGCACCTGCTTCACCCCGCAGCTGCCAGAAGAGTTCTGCGACTTTCATTAAACCCGCTGCCGCGATTGGATTGCCCACTCCGAGGAGCCCACCTGAAGGACATACGGGCATATTCCCGTCACGTAATGTGACACCATCAGCAACCAACTGGGGTGCCTGACCGCGATCAGCCAACAGCAATCCCTCCAGATGGTGGCATTCCTTATAATCGAAAGGATCGTACGGTTCCACGATATGAATTTCTTTGCGGGGCTCCTTAATCCCGGCCATTTCGTATGCCATCCTGGCGGCATACTCAACATAGCGCGGATAGGCAAGATCTCGGTTGGCCCAGTAGGCAGTGTCTAAGTTCCACCCCACGCCCTGGAACCATACCGGCTTATCGGTCACCCGCTTGGCCACATGCTCGGCGGCAAGAACCAGTGCCACCGCACCATCACTCACCGGGCTCACATCCAAACGATTTACGGGCCAGGCCAACATTTCTGAATTGAGCACATCCTCGACGGTGATATCAGCGTCGCCCAGGAGTGCACAAGGATGATCAGCAGCATTGCGCTTGTTCTTCACCGCAACCCTGGCGATATCCTCTTTGGAGAGACCATACGTCTGCATGTAGCGGTTCATCTCAAGCGCGAAAATCCAAAGCAAATTGGGCTTCAACGGCCGTTCAGTCGTGTGGTCAAAGATCGTTAGGAAGGCGGCTTGTGCATGCGGGTAGAAGCTCGACATCTTCTCCTCACAAACCACCAGCGCCACATCGAACATGCCTGAAGCCACATGGTACCAACCCTGGATCGGTGCAAAGACCCCGGTGCCTCCGCCAACATAGGAGCGCATGTAGGGTTTTCCCCAGGCTCCTGCACCATCGCTCAGGTATTCCGCCTTCATATGGACACCGTCGAACGAATCGGGCGCAGTGCCCATACAAACGGCTCCAACATCATCCAGCGTCATCTCACAAGATTCCAGCGCCATCTTCGCCGCTTGCCAGGCTAACTCTTTTGGAGTCTCTTGCGCTCGGCGGACAAAGCGGGTCATCCCGGCACCAACGACTGCAACTTTTCGCATTCCCATCGTCCGCCCTCCTAAACCTGAAATACCGCTACGGCTGAACTCGTGGATGGAACACCACGCCAGGATTGAGCCAACCCAACCTCAACCTCCTCCAGCTGGTGCATGCCAGCTTCACCTCGAAGCTGCAAGACGACCTCGAGCGCCCGGGCCAGACCATTGGCGTCGAGCATATCGCCCATCCCCTGGCTGCCTCCCGAAGGATTGACCGGGATCTCGCCAAACACCTCCGTTGCCCCTTCTTCAGTGAGGCCTCCGGCTTCTCCCAGCCTACAGATTCCTAACGCCTCCAGTGTCTGCAGCTCTTTGTAGGCGTATACATCATCGACTTCAACAAAATCGAGATCGAGGCGGGGTTGACCTATCCCTGCCTGGCTATAGGCCATCTCAGCCGCCGAGCGGACATAAGGTATGAATCCCCACTCCCTGCTCTCCAAGGAGGCGGCACCATTGCACCACCCCACCCCCGTCACCCAGACCGGGTTGGGGCTCAAAGTCTCTGCTCGCCTCTCCGAGGCCAACACCATCACAATGGCCCCGTCTGCATGTCTGGCGGTGTGGCGGTCGAGTAACGGCCATGCAATCGGATCACCACCCATGGCTTCGTCCAGCGTTAAATCAGCTCCGTACGGGGCGAGCGGGTTGCGCAATGCATTGCGCCGGTTCTTCATCACCACCATGGCACATTGTTCCAGTGTTGTCCCACTTTCATAGAGGTAGCGATTCATCTCCAATCCGGCGACAAAATCTGTTTCCCAATTCAACGGACGGTTGAGAATCGGATCCTGCGCGTACGCCACGATATGTGGCAGGGTAAGGACATTGGAAGCCTTTGAATGACCTTCAACCACAACGATTTCAGCCTGTCCCGTCTTAATCAACATTACCGCCGTAGCAATACCGTGCAAGCCGTCGCCACCGATGGTATGTACTGGTTTTAGCGCCGCGCCAAGTTGGTCAGGAACATACTCATCAAAAATACTCGTTCCCTCAATAAAATCCTCGGCGACAGTGATAAAGCTATCGACGTCCTTGCGCGGATCAACGCCCGCATCATCATAGGCCTTCACCGCTGCCTGGTACATCATTTCCTTATAGGAAACTTCTGGTGTGGCCGGACGGAACCCCGCCCAACCCACACCAATTACAGCCACATCTTCGTTCATCTAAGCACTCCTTCGAAGGGTTTGCTCCACATTCGAACGGCTAAGGATGTCTATTCTGTCAGGAATCCCTCCTCCAACTGTAGAATGACGTTGCCCCATTAAATAAAAAAGCCAGCACTTCTCTGGCGCGTTTGAAGAACGGTTGAGAATATTGAAGGGGTTATGCCTACAGAGTTGGTCACGATCACTTTGCACGCTGTATATGGGTGTATCCTTGTTGGCATCAGGCGTGATACCCTGCCACCATTGTATGTCCGATAGAGACGAGGTACAAATTCCAGATATCACCTGTTTTGGCGTGACTTAATTTCAAAACAACGTTAACTCGGCCTCATCGGGCTCGTGGCTATACGAAAAATATAGGGTGAAAAGATCTTCGGTCCGAGACAGGTGGGTAGAGTTAGGGAGTTGCGGTCGCATCCGGGTGTGGTGGCCAGGCGATCCCTACCCACTCCGTGTATCCATGTTTCTCCGCAGTATAGATACGCCCGCTGGAGGGCTCCATACAGCCGGTCTCATCACGAATGATGGCTGGAGGAAACCAGTATTGCAAGGGGGTAAAGCGCAATTGACCATCCTGGCAGATCCAGGCCTCGATCAAATAGCCGCGATTGTCATCGAGGCTCATTGGGATCAAGTCCCAAGTCACCATAACCTCATCGCCATCTCCGATGCGGCCAGCTTTAACATTGCGGACAGGCCAGTAGAATTCTGTATACGGCAGCTGGGTGCGGATCTGGGGTAAGTCGTGGACATCACCCGAAAAATCTACCAGGTCTGCCTTGACCCAGCACATGTCCATATAGGTCCAGGGATCGACATAGATCCAGCTCGCATCCTGATTGCGCCCCAGGGCGGTGAGACGGTTGGCAGGAAATAATCCCCATTCATATAAATACGCTGATCCTGGGCCGTAGCGGCAGTTTGCCTGCACTTTAACACGGCCGGTGATGATCGGTGTGGGGGTGATCGTCGGTGTCCTGGATGGCGTAACGGTTGTCGTTGAGGTTTGTGTAATGGTCGGGGACAGCGTGACTGTGGGAGTCTGCGAAGCTGTTGGGGTGAGCGTATAAGTCGGGGTTTCAGTCGCAGTTGCCGAGGCTGAGGCTGTCACTGACGGAGAGGCGCTCGCCGTTGCGCTCGCAGTAACCGTTGGGCTAGAAAGACGAGCAGCGACATTCTCTGCGACCTTACAGCTTGATAGCACCATCAACAAGCTCACAATACCAACGATGATGAAGCTCTTCATTACCTCTCGCATCGCCCAGCCTCTTGAATCGGCTGCATTGTAGGCTGGCGTAACTGCATCGGCAAGAACCCGTTAGTCCTGTAGCTGAGAGTATCGAGGCACCTAAGGGTGAAGGAGAAATGTCATCTTCAGAAAATGAAGGGGATGAACATCTTCGTTCGCGCTTTATAGGCGCGGTACTGCTCACCGAAACGCTCAACATTCGCCCGCTCTTCGACTCGAGCGGTGGCAAAGACTGCTAGAACTAAACCCAGCAATACAGCCAGGCTTAGCGCTGATTGACGTTTGAGCACAGCACCGATGCCAAAGAGGATCAGGGAGGCGTAGAGCGGGTGTCGTATATATCGATAAACTCCGCTCGTCACCAGCACCGTCGTATCCTCAAGATCCTGATCAGGCGCCCCCTGCGTTCTGAGCCTTTGGAAGGCATGAAGCGCAAGTGCGAAGGAACCGCCCAGCATGAGCCATGAGAGTAGCTGTTTTGTGCGGAAGGGGTCGTCGAACCAGGCATCCGCCTGAAGGAAGATAAGTGCAAAGGTGCACTCGAAGGCGATAAAGCGATAGTAACGATGGGCATAGGGACGACGTAAAGTGAATATGAGCAACGCTGTTGATATCAGCAGGAAGAGTAACAGATCAATCCAACGCATGTGAGCTTCCCGTTCGGCGTTTGTCCCAATTCGGGAAGTGGGAACAACCTCTGATCTGATTATCCTCGATTCGCTGCGTACCCCGCAAGCGAATGGCAGCAGATATTTTGACCGAGAAATTTGGTTCTTGACAGAAAACAAATATCCTGTATACTATTTACAGATTAGTTTGTTTTTCAAACTAATTTTACAAAAAAACCTATTTGACAAGGAGATAAACATGAGTACGAATAATACGGACGCTTCAATCGAGCAATTAAAACGCAAGGCCTATCTAGGCTACCATGGGGACGGCATCCTCGACTTGCTGCTTGGTTCAACCATGCTTGGGATTGCCTTATGGCTCTTGCTCGACAGCATCTTTTTCACATTCATGGCCTGGATGGGCTTTATCCTCTACGCAGGCATGAAAAATTCCATCACCATCCCTCGTTTCGGCTATGTCAGCTTCGACGAAACGAAAACGAGATACGCACGGACCATCAGCGTTGGTGTTCTCTTGTTGCTGTTGAGTCTGGTAGTGGGCATACTCTTCTTCATGAGCCCGGATCGAATTCCTCCTTCTGTGTCCGAATTTCTGAGGAATTATTTTGAATATATGCTAGCCGGCTTATGTTCACTCGTTATGGTGTTGATGGGAGCGCTGAGCGGGATAAAGCGCTTTACCGGCTATGCTGGGGTCACAATTGTCGCCTTATGGCTATCGCTGCAGCTGCAGCTCAACCCTGTCACCCCACTGTTGGTCATGGGCAGCTTGATCTTGCTCATCGGAACCACCCTGATGGTTAATTTCATCCGCCGTCATCCGTTGCAGTCTTCAGAGACCTAAGATGCCGTCTAAGACTACTTCGCAGCCTGATCTTAGCCCTATCGAGCAGCTAGACTCTGCCATCCATGCCCCCGCTCGACTCATGATCCTGGCCTATCTGGCTGCCGTCGCTAGCGCAGATTTCACCTTTCTGCTCACCCAGACCGGCCTTACGCGCGGAAACCTTTCAACGCACATAAGCCGACTCGAGGAAGCAGGTTATGTTGAAGTAAAAAAGGAATTTATCGATCGGATCCCACGCACACTCTATAAGCTCACCGGCTCCGGTCGTAAAGCAATTGCGCAATATCGAGAGAATATGCGACAGGTCATCGATAATCTGTTCGAATGATCCCGATCTACACGTATCAAATCCTCACCGCCCGGGCGAAGTGTTCGTTCGGGGGTGAGAATTTTTTCACCCTCCCCTCTTTGTTCGTTTAGATAAGGATCTGCCCGCGCAGGATGCCCAAGGTCACAAACTACTCGGCAGAAATATGCAACCTCGAGCGACCCTCTGTTACATTTTCGATCTCATTCGCGATCCTGTCGAGCTCCACACGAATATTCACTAACACCTGGCGCTGTTCGTTGACAGAACCTACCAACTCCTTAAGCGTCTCAATCAGGATTGCTACTTGCAGATCATCCATCTCCATGGAACTCTCCTCCAATATGGCTTATTACGCAACGGTATTAAACTCGCAAGTCGAGAATGATCATATAAGTATGAACTCCACACGATGTTCCAACCATTGTCGATTACCCTCACAATCTGCTTTGGTGAACCAGTCTGGATAACTGGTTAGGGTCAGGACATTCTAATTCGGTTATGATCAAAGGCATGGCTGACGACGCACGCATGGGAAAACCTTATAAAATTTGGTGGACACGCGCCCTGGTAACCGGCGTATTGATAGCCAATCTAACTGCAGCCATCCCTTTCATCTTATTCCCGGAACGATTTACCCATGGTTTTGAGATGGACGGAATTCCTGGCCAGGTCTTTGTGCGCAGCTTGGGCATCCTTTTCCTGATGTGGAACGCGACTTTTCCCCCGGTTATCCTTGATCCCAGCCGCTACCGCGTGCTCTTCGGGGTTATGCTCGTCCAACAATTGATCGGCTTGCTTGGGGAAACGGCAATGCTGCTGAACCTGCCCCCTGGCTACGGTGCCCTGCGTATAACAGCATTCCGTTTTATCCTCTTTGATGGCAGTGGTTTCATTGCACTCCTGGTGGGCTTTCTGTTAAGTCGCCCTGTTAGCTCGCAATTGAATTAAAGGAAAGCTGGAAAGGCCCGCTGTCTTCCAGGGTCGTCCGATCATGCCTTTTCTGAGGATTCAGAAAGGGCTTCAATCCAGTCCCCAACCCTTTGGAGCACCACGGCTTTATCAAGGTCATTGTGGGATTCATGAAAACCACTTGGAAATTCCAGATAGGTTTTATCGACAACGCGTACATTCTCGAAGAATTGTTTACTGTCTTCCGGGTTTACCAGGCGATCTTGTCCGCCCTGGATGACCAGGAGCGGTAGCTCCCATTCATGCGCATGCGCTTGTATCCATTCAGCCGTCTCAACCAATTCTGTCCCCATACGTGCCCTGCCTACACTGTGGACGAGGGGATCTTCACGATAGGCACGCACTATCTCTGGATCGCGGGAGAGCGCCGTTGAATCAAGTTTCGTGGCGAGAGAGAAGGTTGGATAAACCTTGGAGAGAAGGCGACTGATAATAAAAAGGTACGCGGGAATGTTGGGCTGACTAAGAACGGGCGCAGAAACAATCATACCTACGATGTCATTTTTATACCGTAAGCAAAAATCCAAGCTTATCGTCCCACCGAGGCTGTGACCATATAAGATCTTGGGGAGTGTCGAGAAACGGGTGTCCAAGGACTCGATCAGCAAGCGCAGATCTTCTCGGAACTCATCCCACGACATGATCAAGCCGCGCGGACCTCCGGAGAGTCCGTGCCCTCGCAAATCCATCGCCGCAACCGCAAAGTTGCGCGCAACAAGACTTTCTGCCACGTAAGTATAGCGTCCACCATGCTCCCCATGCCCGTGGGTGATCAAGACAAAGGCCCGCGCCTCAGAATCGGGTTCCCACACTCGAGCAAATAAGGGAAGATTGCCAGCTCCAATAAATTGATGATCCTGTAAAGTCATGTTACTCCTTTACTGGCGTGTAAGGATTTTAGTTCTCAATAGTACAGCATGAAGAATATTTGACTATCACGTCTCAGCAATACATTCAATCTCAATCAAGGCTCCCATTGGCAACCCATTAACCGCTACCGTCGTCCGCGCCGGCGTGTGCTCCCCGAAACACCTGGCGTAGGTTTTATTCATTTGCTCAAAGTGGATCATATCCGTTAGGAATACTGTTGTTTTGACGACATTCTGAAGGGAGAGCCCGAGCCCCTCCAACACGAACTCAATATTCTTTAACGCCCTTTCGGTTTGGCCTCCGATCGAAGCTTCAACCAGCTGCATGCTGTCCGGATCGAGGGGGGTTTGACCCGAACAGAATACTAGATTGGCGACTTGTGTTGCATGACAATAGGGGCCGATAGCCTGCGGCGCAAGATCTACATCGTGAATCTGCACAATAACCTCCCGGGCTGTGTAAGTGATCTGTTCAATAGCTTCTTCTTGATAGGCACCCAAATCGCTGTATCATATTTTGCTTGCTACGCACGAAATTGCCCGTCGAACCACTTAAATTCAAGTCCTTCTGCATGATTGTATGGCAACGTTGATATGCATGTGCTTTGGATCCACCCAATTTGATTTTACATCTATCCCACGACCCAAGCCGATCCTATGGCTGGTATGAGGGCCACACAATCAAAGCCAGCTATAGTCGGTTACCCTTATCGATGGAACATAATCAAGGCTATTGACGTCAAAAGGCAAGACCCTTTGAATTAAGGATATTGCAATGATGAAATTGAAACAATTATCCACCCTCAGTTTGTTGTGTCTCTCGCTCGTTGTACCCAGTTGTTCTCGCAGCGACCGTACCCCGATTGATGAATTTAGCGGAAGACCTGGGCCGACCACCAGCACGAACGACAGCCTGTTGAATTCGAAGTGGACACTATCTACTTATAATAGGGATTCCCTGATCGAAGGCACTCGCTTCACCCTGAGCTTTGCGGTCGATCAGGCGCAAGGGAACGCTGGCTGCAATCAATTCTTTGGAGGCTATTCCATCAAAGGTAATCTATTCACCTTCACCGAAATCGGCATGACTGAAATGGCCTGCATGGAGCCGGATGGGTTGATGCAGCAAGAGCAAACCATAATAGAGCTCCTCGGTATGACAGAGAGATTCAAACAAACGAATAAGCAACTGATATTCTTTAGTGGAGACAAACAAACACTTACATTTGAAGCACTTATAGAATAGAGTTACACATCAGAGTTCAATAATAATTCAGCTGAATAAGACTTGAAAGCG
>JBFFQB010000073.1:0-16733 GCA_041573795.1 Anaerolineales bacterium | reverse complement strand
ATCGCCGAGACCCTGGTTCGCAGCGGAGCCGTGGACCTGGTGATTATCGACAGCGTGGCAGCGCTGGTGCCGCGCGCCGAGATCGAAGGGGACATGGGCGATGCCACGATGGGCATGCAGGCGCGCCTTATGAGCCAGGCGTTGCGCAAGCTGAGCGGGGCCATCAAGCAGACCAACACGGCTGTGATCTTCACCAACCAGCTGCGCATGAAGATCGGCGTGATGTTTGGCAACCCCGAAACCACCACGGGAGGTCAGGCCTTAAAATTCTACGCCTCGGTGCGCCTAGATATGCGCCGGATAGAGAGCATCAAGGTGGGCTCGGAAGTCGTCGGCAACCGCGTACGGGTGAGAGTAGTGAAGAACAAAGTCTCTCCACCTTTCAAGGTCACCGAATTTGACATTCTTTATAATGAAGGTATCTCAAAAGTCGGTGATATCCTCGACCTGGCGGTGGAGATGGAGCTGCTCGAAAAACGCGGATCTTACTACTCTTATGGTGAGACACGTCTCGGCCAAGGTCGAGAAAACGCCCGTAACTATCTAAAAGAGCATCCTGAGCTGGCGTGGGAGCTTGAAACTGCGCTGAGGAAACTCGCCGGATTGCATGCAACTATCGACGGCGGCTCTGACGAAGAAGCTGAGCAGGAAATCGCCATGGAAGAGTTATTCGAAGAGCAGGCATAGCAAACACCAGCCGGACCCAACCACGAAGCCCGTTGCAAAAGACTGTAATCGGGCTTCTTTCCTTTCTATTCACACACTTGGCAGGGTTGATTTGAGCAACCACGGGGCAATCGCTATAATTCATAGTGTGGATGCTGCTATAGTGCGTCGTCTCTTCATCGTTTTTATTCTTGGTTCTGTCTACCTGCTTGCGTGCGGATCCCGGTCAGACCCTACGCCAAGCGCGGTGTGGACGCCATTGCCATCTGCGGTCGGCACACCCCTCCCGACGGTTACCCCCCAGGTCTTGATATCGACGCCGATTGCCGTTTCTTCAAATTGTTTCAATGATGCGATTTTCTTGGAGGACCTGACCATCCCGGATCAAACCATAGTTGATCCTGGTGCTAGCTTGGACAAGCGCTGGTCAGTTCAGAATAGCGGGACTTGTGATTGGGGACCCGGATACCGGTTGCAGCATGTCAGCAACGATGCCTTCAGTGGGACCGATGATATCGCTCTGTACCCTGCAAGCGCAGGTTCAATAGCCATATGGCAGGTCGAGCTCAACGCCCCCTTGAATGCCGGAGAGCACATCAGCATATGGCAGGCAAGCTCACCCGAAGGTGATCTCTTTGGTGAACAAGTTTTTCTGTGGGTTGTTGTCGCAACGCCTACGCCAGCACCAACCTCACGCGGTACTCCGACCAACTGATTTCAAGAGAATGGACAAACGGGATGGCTATAGCCATCCCGTTTTTACATGCCAGCCAAGTATCAAGTGATTTAGGTTCCCTCTTCCCACGAGGCGAGATACTCGATCTGTTGCTGCGTGAGGGTATCAATCTCAACCTTCATCGCTTCAAGTTTCAGACGGGCGATCTCACGATCCAATTCTTCCGGGATTGTGTAGACACGCTTTTCCAGTTCCTCAGCGTTTTGCAACAGCCACTCAAGCGATAGAGCCTGATTGGCGAAGGACATATCCATGACGCTGGCAGGATGGCCTTCAGCAGCGGCCAGATTGATCAGGCGACCCTCGCCAAGCAGATTGATGGAACGACCATCTTTGAGGATATATTGATCAATAAATTCGCGTGGACGCCGTTTCTCCTTCGCCAATCCTTCTAATCCAGGAATATTGATCTCAACGTTAAAATGACCTGAATTTGAAACGATGGCGCCATCCTTCATACGTTCAAAGTGCTGGGTGTCGATCACGTTGATATCACCTGTGAGACTGCAGAATATGTCACCCAGCGCAGCGGCCTCGTTCATTGGCATCACCCGGAATCCATCCATAACTGCCTCGAGTGCCGACAGTGGATCGATCTCGGTCACAATAACATTTGAGCCCATCCCGCGCGCTCGCATCGCCAGCCCACGCCCGCACCAACCATACCCTGCCACAACAAATGTTTTGCCCGCCAAAAGGATGTTGGTGGCCCGCACGATCCCATCAATGGTTGACTGTCCTGTGCCATAGCGGTTATCAAAGAAGTGCTTGGTCATGGCGTCATTCACAGCGATGATGGGGTAGTTCAAGGCACCATCCGCCGCCATCGCGCGCAAACGGATCACCCCAGTTGTAGTCTCTTCAGTGCCTCCCTGGACGTTCCCAAGCAAAGCTTGCCGATCTTTATGCAGGGTGCTGACCAGGTCGGCGCCATCATCCATGGTGAAATGGGGCTCGAGGTCCAAGGCGGAATGGATGTGACTGTAATAGGTATCGTTATCCTCGCCCTTGATGGCGTAGACCCGAATCTCATCGTGAGAAACGAGCGAAGCGGCGACGTCATCCTGCGTTGACAAAGGATTGGAAGCGGCCAATACAACCTCGGCTCCACCTGACTGCAACGTTCGCATCAAGTTCGCGGTTTCTGTGGTCACATGCAGGCAGGCAGAAACTCGCAATCCTTTAAAAGGTAATTCTTTTTGGAAACGCTCATGCACCTGTCGCAGGACGGGCATCTCTTGCTCTGCCCATTGGATCCTGCGCCGCCCGCCTTCGGCCAGGGAGAGATCTTTCACGTCATAATCTGAACTCATGTGCTACTCCACTATTTGGTAAAGGATTTCAGCCCACCATCTTACCACGCGTACGCCTCGGGTGCGGACCCACCCGGCCCAGGCCAGATCTCATCCAGCGTAGCCAGGATTTGCTCTTCAAGATTGATCTCTAGCGCCCGTAAGCTTCCTTTTAACTGCTTGAGGGTACGGGGCCCAATGATGGGTGAGGTAACTGCAGGCTGATGCAGCAGCCAGGCCAACGCGACATCTGCAGGCTCTTCCCCGACGCTTTTACAGAGTTTCTCATACGCTTCGAGTTGGGATTTATGCTCTTCGATCTGCGCCAGCGTGTGTTTCCCTGCTCGACGCCCTTCCTTCGCCTTGGTTAAAGCCCCTCCAAGCATCCCTCCTGCAAGCGGGCTCCAGGGGATGATACCCAATCCATAGGCTTCACAGGCAGGGATGACTTCAAGCTCGATCATGCGAGCAGAGAGGTTATAAAGGCTTTGTTCAGAAATTAATCCATAGAAATGACGTCGGGAAGCGCTTTCCTGCGCCTGAGCAAGGTGCCAACCGGCGAAGTTGCTGCTACCAACATAGAGCACCTTTCCCTCACGCACGAGCTGCTCCATAGCCTGCCAGATCTCCTCCCACGGGGTATCGCGATCGATGTGATGCATCTGATATAGGTCGATGTGATCAGTCTGCATCCGCCGCAAACTATCCTCGCAGGCTTGACGGATATGGTACGCCGAAAGGCGCTGCTCATTTGGCCAATCCCCCATGCGACCATAGACCTTGGTTGCAAGGACGATCTTCTCACGACGGCTACCCCCCTGGGCAATCCAGCGGCCTATGATTTGCTCGGTGATCCCCTCACCTGTCTCCCATCCGTAAACATTGGCTGTATCAAAGAAATTAATGCCAAGCTCCAATGCGTTATCCATGATCTCAAAGCTGTCGGCTTCTGATGTGTGCGGTCCAAAATTCATCGTACCCAGGCAAAGTGGGCTCACTTTGAGACCCGAGCGACCTAAAGAGACATACTCCATTTGATTCTCCTCTATCCTTGATCCTCAACCCGTTGGGTTGATCTGAACTATTCCTTCATAAAAGGGACAGTGGGAAATAAATCCAAGGCTTTGGTAGAGCTTGATCGCTTTCATATTCTCCTGCCCTACATTTAACACGATGGTTGTTGCGCCGAGTTCCATCAAGTCAAACAATATTCTCGTTGTGCAGGCTCTTGCAAAGCCTCTTCTACGCCATTCGGGGTGGGTATATATATTACCCAGCGCAGCCAAATTATGCTCTTTAGAGAGCACATGGACTCCCGCAGTTGCGATCAGTTTCCCGGCGTCCCAGATTCCCGCAAAGGGGCCGAGCGATACCTGGCGCGGGTGATAACCATCGGGAGCATCCTCCTTGCCGGCGAAGAGTTGCTCTATCTGGGCGAGATCTTCCATCCCCAATGGTCGGACATTTTCTCCGACGGGCTGGGAGAGCGTCTGCCCGGTGTAATACATGCGCAACATCGGGATTGTCTGCTGGACGGAAACGAAGTTCGGCAAGGAGAAGAGCAAGTTTTGAGGAAAAGAGATTTGATACTCACCGGAAGGTATGGTTCCAAGCAGTTTCTGAAAATCGGCGATCTCCCCTATTGCAAATAAAATTGGAGATGCCAATCCCGAATAGCGCAGCAACAAACTCTCTCCGGAAACGTGCCATTCGCTGAAGGGATCATGTTCAGGATCGAGATCGGCAAGAGCATAGACCGACCAGATCAAGTCCTGCTCGAGGATTGACCGTATGCGTTCTTTTGGCACCGTATCGCTGATCTTCACGTCTAGCTTTCAGCCAGATGATCCAGCGCACCCCCGTCATCAAAGTGCCTGCGGAAACGATCAACAAATTCCCTGGGGGTGAAATGGTGGCCTTGGGGGCCATCTTGTTCAAGACAATATGCGGCAGCAAGGGCGCCCATCTGAGCGCAGAGGGGGAGGGGAAGCTGATCAAGATATCCTTTGAAGAATCCCCCCCGGAAGGCATCACCGACGCCTGTCGGATCGGAAACCTTCTCGGGTGGGACAGCCGGGACCTCGACTCGCTCTTCTTTCGTAGCTACGGTAACACCCTGCTCCCCGCGTGTCACGACTACAAAAGCTGTTGTTCGAAGGATAGCATCGAGATCTAAACCGGTCTTCTCCTGGATCAAGCCGAATTCATAATCGTTGCAAAACAGCGCTTCCGCTGATTCAATTCCGATGGTCAATTTTTTTCCATCGAGCCGCACAATCTGTTGGCTGGGATCGTAGATAAGCCTGGATCCGATGGTGCTCGACTGCTCGATGTAGTTCGACATTGCCTGCGGGTTATTCGGCGAAACCACTACAATATCAGGTTTTGGCTCCAGATCCTCTAAGGTAAGCTCGGTAGCCCGATCCATCGCACCTGGAAAAAAACTGGCGATCTGAGCGTTGGCACGATCGGTCGTGACGAAAAATGAGGCGGTAAGCTGGTCGGGGATCATCAAAATGGCGGACGTATCCACACCGTGCGATTCAAGCCATGTACGCTGTTCCTCAAAGTCAGAGCCAACCGTCGCCATCACCTTGGGGGATTCGCCCAGGAGTGCCAGGGTATATCCAATATTGGCGGCGATGCCTCCCGGTCGACGGATGAGAGAATCTACCAGGAAGGACAGACTGATATTTTCTATCTTCTCTGGCAAAATATTGTCTTTGAAATATCCGGGGAAGGTCATGAGGTAATCAAAGGCAATAGAGCCGGTCAAAACAATATTCATGAATTTGCCTCTTGAAAAGTGGAGGGGATATTCTCTTTATAGGGTGGATGGATCAGGCCGAACTCAGTGACGAAGGTAGTGATCAGATGGTTTGGCGTGAGATCAAAAGCGGGGTTGCGCGCACTGGCTCCTTCAGGCGTGACTTTCCTATCGTGCAGTTGCAGCGAAGTTACTTCAGATACAGCTCGCTCTTCGATGGGTATGTCCTTGCCTTCAGCGATCTCCAGATCGAAGGTGGAATGGGGAGCCACACAGTAGAAGGGAACCGAAGAAGCCTTGGCGGCTAAGGCGAGCGGGTAGGTACCGATTTTATTGACGACATCACCATTCGCTGCGATACGGTCTGCTCCGACCAGCACGGCATCCACTTCCTGGCGCTGCAAGAAAAAACCGGCCGCGCTATCTACGATAATGTCATAGTTGATCCCATATTGCTCAAGCTCCCAAGCAGTGAGACGGGAGCCCTGCAATCTTGGACGAGTCTCATCTACGAGCACATGGATGGTCTTCCCGCTCTCATGGGCATAACGAATTACCCCTAAAGCCGTTCCATAATCGACTGCAGCAAGAGCGCCAGTGTTGCAGTGGTGGATCACGCTTGCATGATGTTTAAGCAGGGCAGCACCATACTGAGCCATTCGCCGGTTAATCTCAACATCTTCATCGGCCATCATCTGGGTATACTGATCAACCTGATTTTGTGCAGCGCCGATAGCCACACCTTCCATGGATGCGATGATTCCAAGGATGCGGTTGATAGCCCAGCGTAAATTAACCGCCGTGGGTCTTGCATCCATCAATCTCTTGGCTGCATTGCGTATATCCGCTTCCCAGGTTGAAAATGTGTCCGCGCCACTCACTCTTCCGGCCAGCGCCAAACCAAATGCAGCCGTGATACCGATTGCCGGAGCGCCGCGTACAGCCATATCCTTTATCGCATCGATGACTTGTTCAAGGTCATTGAGTTGGATGAGCTTGAGCTTCGCCGGTAATTGGCGTTGGTCAATCATCTCAACGGCTGGAATTTCTGGGTTGTAGGTAATCGTTCGCATCGCTGCCAGACACAAAAATGCGCCCTCGCGGAGAGAGCGCTAGGTTTGGAATGTGCAGAGTGTAGCACGCAGACGGATAGGAGGCAAGATTGACCCCACTCCGGCCGTGCTTTATGATGTCCAGCGTGAATCGATCAGGACTCGTTGCACTCTTCCTCGGAGTTATATGCGCAGCCTTGCTGCTTGGATGTAGCGCGGTTGAAAGCTTGACGCCTACAGCATCACCAACGTTCACTCCAACATCAGAACCGACCCTTACACCTAGCGTGACACCATCGCCCACGCCGGATACAAACTTGTTTCTCGATGCAGCCGAGAAAGCTGAATATAACGGCGATTGGGAGCGAGCACTCGCCGGATATGACCAGGCTGTAATTTTCGCTTTGGAGCCGGAAGAAATCGTGCGAGCCGAGTTGGGCCGAGCGCGCACATTGCTCGCCGTTGGAAACTCCTCTGGTGCCGTCCAATCCCTCAGCGCATTTCTCGACCTCGATTTGCGCGAGGGTTCCCTGGAGGCTTTATTGCTGCGGGCAGATGCCCAAGAGCGGTTGGGAAATTTCATCGAGGCAGCAAATGATTTTGCCAGCGCGGCAGAACGAACCGACGTGCCGCTTCAGGACTGGATCTTAGAGCGGGAAGGGGACGACTGGTCGTACGCCGGGATGTATGACGAAGCGGCCGCTGCCTACAAGCGCGCCCTAGATGTTTTGCTGGATGAGAACGACGTAAACCTTGAGATCAAATATGCCCGCACGTTGGATCGACTGGGCCAGAAAGAACAGGCACTGGAGCTATATCGCACCATCTACGCCCAGTATGACGAGCCAATTATCAAAGCCCAAATGGATTTCTTGATCGGAAAGGTGCTGCAATGGCTAGGGGATAGCGAAGCGGCGATACAGGCTTTTAACGATGCGGTTTTAAATTATCCGCAAACCGTCGATGCATACTCATCATTGGGGGCCTTGTACAACGATAATTATCCCGTGGATGATCTTGCGCGAGGCCTGGTCCATTATTATTCCAATGAATACGTAGCCGCCCAGGCAGCATTCGAGGGCTATATCCGTACTGATCCTCAGGAGCACCTTGGAATCGTTCATCATTACCTCGCCTTGATCTACCGTAGCCAGGGAGATTATCAGGCAGCGATGGATGAGTGGGATATGCTCATTGAAACCCACCCGGGGGATGAAAACATCCCTTTAGCTTGGGAGCAGCAAGTTCGTACGTTATGGGCTTATCTTGAACAGTATCAGGCTAGCTGGGAGTTGAGTCTGGCATTTCATGAGCTTAATCCAGACCATCCCCGTTCAGCAGAATTTATGTATGATGCTGCCGTAATTGCCGAGCTCGGCGGTCAGCTTAGCCAGGCCATCGATCTCTGGGATCGCGTCGCTGATGAACATCCGACCTATGAAAAAGCACATGAAGCTCGCTTCAAGAGTGGCATTGCGAGCTTCCGGCTTGGTGAAAACGCGCAGGCTTTGAACAGTTTCCAGAAAGCCTTGGAATTGGCTGGCTCACCGGCAGACCGTGCCGCCGACCAACTGTGGATCGGGAAAACCTATATCGCTCTGGGTGAGTCCGAACAGGCACAATCGGCCTGGCAATTTGCGCTGGCTGCCGATCCGGGCGGATATTATGGGCTTAGGGCAGACGACCTGCTCCGCGGACGGGCTCCATTTACATCGGAAGGCGCCTTTCAATTCCCGCAGGATCTCGCCGCGCTGCGTCGTGAAGGCGATGATTGGTTGCGCCAAACCTTCGGCCTCTCTGTTGATCTCGATTTAACTGGCCTCGGTCCATCCTTAGCAAACAACCCTCGCGTATTAAGAGGTAACGCATTGTGGGAGATTGGGTCTTACGCTGAGGCCAAACTTGAGTTTAACCTATTGCGAGACGAGATTGCTGGCGATGCGGAATCGATGTACCGATTAATGAACCATCTTGTCGATCTAAGACTTTACCAACCCGCAATCTACCTGTCAGCCGAGATCCTTGACCTTGCAGGACTAGCATCGGAACCCGCTGAGGTTGTAAACGCCTATCTCAGCTTTGTCCGTTTCGGACCTTACTTTGGAGATTTAATCCTCAGCGAAGCTACGAACGCGGATTTTAATGGTCTCTTTATCCTCTCGGTGAATCGCCAGGAATCACTCTTTGAAAGTTTTGCGACCTCTTATGCTGCTGCAAGAGGGTTGATGCAGATCATCCCCTCCACCGGTGAATATCTGTGGACGAAGGCGGGATGGCCAGCGGATTACACGAGCGATGATCTTTTCCGTCCGATTGTGAGTGTCCACTATGGCGTGCTTTACTTGATCGAGCAACGCGAGTTATTCGACGGTGATTTATATGCAACCCTGGCGGCGTATAATGCTGGCCCAGGTAATTCCCTCGCCTGGTTTCTAGATGCGCAAGGTGACCCCGATCTCTTCCTCGAAATCGTCCGTATTCAGCAACCTCAAGACTATATCCGCAGCATATATTGGGCTTACCGGCAGTACACATCTCTCTACGTCACACCCTGAAGAAACTGATCACTGGGAACATCTATCAGCAACTTCATAGTCGCGTGAGCGATACCTGTGACATGCCTCGATATCAGATGTTGTAGATGAAAGAATGACTGAAAAATGGGCATCGACAGGTATAAAATTCGATGATAGAATGTAGGATTGCAGTCAAAGGTTATCAAGGTTTGGCGAAGGGCGTTTTCTGCGTTCGGTTTATATAGCGGGAACCGGTCCTGCTTGCGCGAAGACCGGGATTTACCCGCTTTTTGTTGTTTCCCTTCGTAGACCAATTATTCAGTTCGATGAGGAGTTGAACGCATGGCATCCATCCCGGAGCAAAAATGGTACTCCCGAATTCCGGAAGTCTATGATCTCCCCAATTTGATCGATGTCCAACTGGATTCCTTTCGATGGTTGAAGGAAGAAGGCTTGTCCGAACTCTTTGATGAGATTTCACCAATCATCTCATACAACGGCGGGATGAAGTTGTTCTTCCCGGGTAACACACCGGAAAGTAAGGAATTCAAGCTTAAATACTGGTACGAGGATCCCAAGCATGATATTGAGGAGTGCGTTGAGCGAGATCTGACCTACTCAGCTCCGCTCTATGTCTCGGTTTTACTCGCCGGCTCAGAAGTCCCAGAACCGATTCAGCAGGATATCTTCCTGGGCGACTTCCCGATCATGACCGAGAAGGGCACCTTCATTATTAATGGTACCGAACGAGTAGTCGTCTCACAGTTGATCCGTTCACCTGGGGTATATTTCGAGGCTCCGGAAGATCGTGCGACCGGACGAAGGCTGGCGGCTGCAAAGCTGATCCCTGATCGTGGTGCCTGGATGGAGTTCGAGACTCGCAAGAGCGATTACCTTACATTGAAATTCAATCGCAAGCGGACAGTCCCCGTAACCATCCTGCTGCGAGCCCTTGCTGCGGTGGATGATGGGCTGAAAAAGAGCCCGATCAAAGAAGGATCGGATGAGGAGATCTTGGCACTTTTTGCAGAGGCCGACACGAACCCTGATCACCCTTTTATCCAAACGACAATCCGCCAGGAACCAACATGGGAGATCAAGGAGGGCAGAACCTTAGCCGAAGAAGCCTTGATTGAGTTTTATCGACGCATGCGACCGGGTGATCCGGCAACTCTTGATAATGCCCGCGAATACCTCCAGGATCAGCTATTTGATCAGCGCCGCTACGATCTCGAACGTGTGGGTCGCTATAAACTAAATCAGAAGCTTGACCTTCATAAAACTGTTCCCCTCGATCATCGTCGTGTATCGACCTGGGATCTTGTCCGTCTGGTAGAACGCCTGATCCTGATCAATAACGGCGTTGTAGATCCGGATGATATCGACCACTTGGGCAATCGCCGAGTCAAGACCGTGGGTGAACTTATTCAAGGAAAGCTGCGTGTAGGGCTGCGGCGCATGGAACGCGTCATCCTGGAACGCATGTCCATTCGAGATCAAGATCAGATCTCCCCGGTGTCATTAATCAATATTCGCCCGGTCGTTGCCTCCCTGCGCGAATTCTTTGGATCGAGCCAGCTCTCCCAATTCATGGATCAAACCAATCCTCTTGCCGAGCTACGGCATAAGCGTACGCTTTCGGCGCTTGGTCCTGGCGGTCTTCGTCGCGAGCGTGCCGGCTTTGATGTGCGCGACGTACACCACTCGCACTATGGACGAATTTGTCCGATCGAGACCCCCGAAGGTCCGAATATCGGCTTGATCGGCCGACTGGCCTCCTACGCTCGTGTCAACAGTTTTGGCTTCATCGAGACGCCTTATCGTAAAGTCATTCGCGAGCTGGATCCTAGCGATCCGGATCTAGTCGGGCGGGTGGCTCGTGAGGATGTCAAGGTTCCACGCGCCCGCACAGTTACCGTTAAGGCCGGCGAGGTGATCACCGAGGCGATCGCCAAGAAGCTTGAGAAGAACGAGGAACCCATCCCGATCGTGCCCTTTGTTTCCCAGGAAATCGTGTATTTGGCAGCCGATGAAGAGGATCGCTTCATGATCGCCCAGGCTAATGCGCCCTTGAGTGACAACTACGAATTTGTGCGCAGACGCGCTTCCTGCCGTTACCATGGCGATTTCTTATTTGCTACACCTGACCGCATCGACTACATGGATGTTGCGCCACGCCAAATCGTTGGTGTAAGCGCAGCCTTAATCCCCTTCCTTGAGCATGACGATGCCAACCGGGCCCTGATGGGCTCCAACATGCAGACCCAGGCGGTCCCACTCATACGACCCGAGGTTCCACTTGTCTCTACGGGCATGGAGCGCTATGCAGCCATCGATTCGGGTCAGGTCATCCTGGCCGACGTTGAAGGGGAAGTTGAATCAGTCACAGGCAGTAGCGTGGTGATACGTTCGGGTAAAAACACCAAGACCTATAGCTTGCGCAAGTTTGATCGCTCGAACCAGAGCACTTGCATCGATCAACGCCCGGCAGTGGTGAAAGGGCAACGGGTCCATCTCGGGGATGTGATCGCTGATTCATCTTCAACCGCAAATGGTGAACTGGCGCTGGGGCAGAATGTGCTCACGGGCTTTATCTCCTGGGAGGGTGGAGATTTCGAAGATGCAATCTTGATCTCCGAACGTCTTGTTCAAAATGACAAGTACACTTCGGTCCACATCGAGAAGCATGAAGTTGAGGCGCGCGATACCAAGCTTGGCCCTGAAGAAATAACCTACGACATTCCAAATGTCGGTGATGACGCTCTCAGGGATTTGAACGAAGATGGCATCATCCGTGTTGGTGCCGAGGTGGGGCCGAATGACATCCTGGTGGGCAAGATCACACCGAAAGGTGAAAAGGAACTTACACCAGAAGAGAAGTTGCTGCGGGCGATATTTGGTGAGAAAGCAAGAGAGGTAAAAGATACCTCCCTGCGCATGCCTCACGGAGAACGCGGCAAAGTGGTAGATGTCAAAGTGTTCACCCGCGAGGAGCATCGTGACCTACCGGCGGGTGTTGAGAAAATGGTTCGTGTTTCGGTTGCCCAAAAACGCAAGGCCACAGAAGGAGATAAGATGGCCGGGCGACATGGCAACAAGGGCGTCATCTCGAAGGTCGTTCCTGTGGAGGACATGCCCTTCTTAGAAGACGGAACCCCGATCGACCTGATCCTTAACCCTCTGGGTGTGCCTGGACGAATGAACATCGGGCAGATTCTGGAAGCCCATCTGGGATGGGCGGCAGAGCACTTGGGATTCCGTGCTGTCACACCTGCTTTCGATGGCGCAGATGAAATTGAGATAGAGGCCGAACTAGCCCGGGCCTGGTTGATCGATCGTGCTTGGATGGAGGTTGCTCAGCGCGCCTGGGAGTGGGTCAAAACTGAAGGATTCTATGAAGAAGAAGCCTTCGAGGATGATGACGAAGTTCGGCGGATCTACCTCGAGAATTGGCTCTCAAAAAAGAAAATAGACCTCGATCTACTAGCGACCGACCCGATCTACGCCAAACGAGCCGCCTTGCGTGAATGGCTTGCCGAGAAGGATTTTGATCCTGAGGGGATCCTGCTATTCGAGGATAGCGAGATCGAGGCAGCCGATCGACTGCCCTACGACGAGGCTGCAATTGAGGCTTGTCTGCGCATTTGGGGCGAGACCCATGATCGCAAAACAGGCAATATCAAGAGCCTTGAGTCACTTCGTCAATTCGCCGACGAACTCACGCTTGAGACTGGAGACCCCATTCCCATCCTGGGTAAGCAGATCTTAATGGATGGAAAGAACGGGCTTCCTTATGATCAGCCTGTCACGATCGGGCGGGTATTAATGATGAAACTTCACCACCTTGTCGAAGATAAGGTGCATGCACGCTCAACCGGACCCTATTCTCTGGTTACACAGCAACCACTTGGTGGTAAAGCGCAGTTTGGTGGCCAGCGGTTCGGTGAGATGGAAGTATGGGCACTTGAAGCGTATGGTGCCGCACATACCCTGCAAGAGATGCTGACGGTGAAATCCGACGATGTTCAGGGTCGCGTGAAGACCTACGAAGCCATCGTAAAGGGAGAACCTGTGGAAGAGCCGGGCGTGCCGGCTTCCTTCCGTGTCTTGGTCAAGGAGTTGCAAAGCCTGGGTTTGTCGGTTGAGGCTATCGCTGACGACGGAGAGTTGATCCGCTTTGGTAAGGAAGAAGAGCGCACGCGCCCGGCACGCCTTGGCTTAGGCTTACTGGACATGGACCCAAAGCTCTAGGATAGGTTGCTGGCAGGGTCGAACGTCTGTTCTTGACGGCCAAAAGCCAGCGTGGTAGAATTCGGACCCTTGATCCGATCGCGCGGGTGGACAAGGAAGACTGCCTGCCCGAATCGAATAAATGAGTTGCAAGGCGAGGCCATCGCGCACGTCCGATGGCCTTCCTTACTGCGAAGGGAACAATAACGGGAGGTTGAACGTGCCCACGATAAATCAACTCGTTCGAAGAGGACGTAAAGAAAAGCGCTCCAAGAGTAAATCTCCGGCGTTTCAGTACATCTTTAATTCGATCAAGCAGCGACGTGTACCACAGGCGAAAGGTGCGCCGCAGAAGCGTGGCGTGTGTACTCAAGTCCGTACCCAGACACCCAAAAAGCCTAATTCGGCTTTGCGCAAGGTGGCTCGCGTGCGTCTGACGAATAATATCGAGGTGACGGCATATATTCCTGGGGAGGGACATTCGCTTCAGGAACACTCCGTTGTGCTGGTGCGAGGTGGGCGTGTTAAGGACCTCCCAGGAGTACGCTATCATATCGTGCGCGGCACCCTTGATAGTCTCGGCGTGGATGATCGCCGTCAAGGTCGATCAAAGTACGGTGGCAAGAAGCCGAGAGCATAATGACAGATCCTTCGGTCGCCAGTGGTACAGCGACCGGAAGTATGTGCGTAACATGGAGCCAGGAAGATGAGAAGGACAAAACCTGAAAAGCGCAAGTTAGAACCGGATGTTCGCTACAAGAGTCCCTTGGTCACGAACATGATCAATCGCCTCATGAAACGCGGCAAAAGGAGCACGGCGACCACGATCCTCTATGATGCATTAGAGATCGCCGAGGAAAGGGCAAAGCGACCAGGCCTCGAAGTATATGAAGAGGCGATTCGCAACGTCTCCCCGGTTCTTGAGGTCAAACCCCGCCGGGTTGGTGGCGCGACCTACCAGGTTCCGGTTGAAGTCAGCCCCAATCGTCGAGTTGCGCTCGCAATGCGCTGGATCTTAGCTTCAGCGCAAGCGCGGCCAGGCAAGTCAATGGCAGAGAAATTAGCCGGCGAATTAGTAGATGCGGCCAACAATACCGGTGCCGCGATTAAGAAACGTGAAGATACGCATCGAATGGCCGAGGCCAACCGAGCGTTTGCTCATTACCGTTGGTAAAAGGAAGAGGATAATCGGTTTTTCCGGTTTAGGTTGAACTATGGCACGCCAAGCTCCACTCGAACAGTACCGTAATATTGGTATCATCGCTCACATCGACGCCGGGAAGACGACGACGACCGAGCGGGTATTGTATTACACCGGTCGAACGCATCGCCTGGGTTCGGTTGATGATGGAACGACCGTGACCGACTGGATGGAGCAGGAGCGCGAGCGGGGTATCACGATCGTCTCTGCAGCAGTTACGGCAACCTGGAATGACCACGTTATCAATATCATTGATACCCCCGGGCACATTGATTTCACCGCCGAGGTACAACGATCCTTGCGTGTACTAGACGGCGGTGTTGTTATTTTCGACGCCGTTCAGGGTGTGGAACCGCAATCCGAAACCGTTTGGCGCCAGGCCGACCTTTACAAGGTTCCGCGTATGTGCTTCGTAAATAAGATGGATCGAGTGGGGGCATCGTTCTATAAGACGATCGATATGATCCGTGACCGACTAGCTGCCAACCCCATCGCTATCCAAATGCCAATTGGTGCAGAAGCCAAGTTTAAGGGTGTCATCGATTTGATCGATGAGAGCATGGTGGTCTGGACCGACGAATTGGGCGATAAACCCGAGCGCAGCAACATTCCCGCTGATATGCTCGAGGATGCAAAAAAACATCGGCAGGCGATGATTGAAGCCATTGCCGAGACCGACGATACCCTGACTGAAAAGTTCATTGAAGGCCAGGCACTGACAACCGACGAACTGAAAGGCGCACTACGCCGGGCGGTCATTTCCGGCCAGGCAACGCCGGTGTTCTGCGGTTCAGCGCTGCGCAACAAGGGCGTTCAACTGCTTCTGGATGGTGTCGTCGATTACTTGCCTTCACCTGTCGATATTCCTGATGTCGTCGGTTTCAAACCCGATACAGATGAAGAAATCTCACGACCGCCGAGTGATGATGCATCGCTCAGCGCACTGGTGTTCAAGATCGTTACCGATCCTTATGTAGGACGCTTGGCATACTTCCGGGTTTACTCCGGAAAGTTAACCAAGGGCTCGACTGTTTACAACTCGACCTCACAGAAGCGTGAGCGCGTGGGCCGGCTTTTACGCATGTACGCTGATCGGCGTGAGGATCTCGAAGAAGTGACTGCTGGTGATATCGGTGCAGTCCTGGGGATGAAACAAACCTTCACCGGGGATACCCTTTGTGAAGCGGCCAATCCAATCTTGCTCGAGACGATCAGCTTCCCAGAACCGGTGATCCTGGTAGCGATTGAACCTAAAACCATAGCTGATCAAGATCGCATGGGTGAGGCACTGAAGAAGCTCTCTGAAGAAGATCCCACCTTCCGGGTGGGCGTAGATGAGAACACGGGACAGACCTTAATTTCAGGAATGGGCGAGCTTCACCTGGAAGTGCTCCTTGACCGTATGCAACGCGAATTCAAAGTACAGGCCAACATTGGTCGACCGCGTGTTGCGTTCCGTGAATCGATTCGTAAAGCGGTTCCCGAAATTGAGCAGCGCTATGTAAAGCAAACCGGTGGACGCGGTCAATTTGCACACGTGGTTATTTCACTGGAGCCTGGGGAACCTGGATCTGGAATTCAGTTCGAAGACAAGATCAGAGGCGGGACAATCCCCAAAGAGTACATTCCGGCAGTTGAGAAGGGGATCCGCGAATCTGCCGAGGCAGGTGTCTTGGCGGGATATCCGGTGATCGATGTAAGTGTAAGCTTGATTGATGGATCTTTCCATGAAGTCGATTCGAGCGAGCTGGCCTTCAAAGTTGCTGGTTCGCAGGCCTTCAAGGAAGGCATTCAGCGGGCGAAACCGGTGTTGTTGGAACCGATGATGGAAATTGAAGTTGTCGTTCCCGAAGCCCACACGGGTGATATTACTGGAGACTTGTCCGCCCGGCGGGCAGGAATTGAAGGAATCGAGAGTCGCCCCGGTGGTTTTCAAGCTATTCGTGCCATGACCCCACTGGCGGAAATGTTCGGATATGCGACAGATCTGCGTTCCATGACCCAGGGTCGTGGAGCGTTCACCATGGAATTTCATCATTACGCCGAGGTGGCTGAGAAAGTCACCGAGAAACTCCTGGTCGGGGCACGCGCCTAACCAGACCAATCGCTATTATTTAAGGAGTCGGAGAAGACATGGCCAAGGAAACATTTGAGCGAACGAAGCCGCACATGAACGTCGGGACGATGGGGCACATCGACCATGGGAAGACGACCCTGACGGCTGCGATCACGAAGTACAGTGCGTTGTCGGGCAATGCGGATTTCCGTCCGTT
>JBFFQB010000072.1:0-16783 GCA_041573795.1 Anaerolineales bacterium | reverse complement strand
CGTTTACCTCATCCAGTTCCAGCACCACCTCTCCTGGCTGTTTGGCTTCCTTATCTAGCTGGAAGAGCACTTTTCTACCAACCATCAAATTCGCAAGCTCAGACTTGGAGGTATCGGCTGTTCGGATTCCCTCGGCAGTGACCTTTCCTTGCCTCAACACGGTGATGCGGTCTGCAATGGACATCACCTCGTGAAGTTTATGACTGATAAAAACAATCGATCGACCATCAGCGGTCATCGATCGTAGCGTTTTGAATAATTCCTCAATTTCTTGAGGTGCCAGCACCGAGGTAGGCTCGTCCATGATAAGAACCCGCACGCCCCGGTATAGCATCTTCAAGATCTCTACACGCTGCTGCTCCCCCACAGAGAGTTGCCAGATTTTAGCGCTGGGGGTGACCTGCAGGCCGAATTGTTTACCCATCTCATCCATCTTCTTGTCATATGAGGGAAGCTTCATGAGAAATCTGGGTTCATCGAGACCGAGGAGAATGTTCTCTGTTACCGTGTGGGAATCAATCAAGGTGAAATGTTGATGAATCATCCCCAGCCCCATCGCGATCGCATCCTTGGGTGAGTTGAAACTCACGGGTTGACCATCGACATAAATGGTGCCGGCCTCGGGTTTATATAAGCCTGCGAGCACGCTCATCAGCGTACTCTTGCCCGCACCATTCTCGCCAAGAAGCGCGTGGATTTCTCCTCTTCGAAGCTCGAAATCGACCTGATCATTGGCCAGGACCCCAGGGAATTGCTTGGTGATCCCTCTCATTTCAACGATATTCTCAACTTGTGTCATGAAAGATCCCCTTGTCAGAAAGGATGATCAAATAATGGCTGCCCCTCACCCTGATGGTGAAACCTAATCACCACCAGGGGAAGGGCTATTAAACGCTAACTCTATTTCACTTTTCTAACCGATATGGTTAGGCTTGGTGCCTAGCCACCGATATCCGGTAATTCGGCTGTCACACCCTCGGCCCACCAGTACATGCAGGTCTCGCAAGGTGAACCGAACTCGGCGAATCCATCAAGATCCAGCTGCTCAAGGGAGACACCATCTTCAAGGATCAAATTCCCCTGGTTATCGTAAATGGGGCCTTTGAAGACATCGAAGCGATTGAACTCACCTGCCAAAGCTGCTGACAGCGTATCGCGAACGAGTTGGACATCTTCCTCAGGTAGATCGGCGATACCAGGTTGCGGAGTCTGTCCTTCCATGAAACCGTAGAGGCCCATGCCGTCTTCCGAAGAATCGAAATATTGGTAGCCTGGCACATAGGTACCATCACGCGTTCCTTCAGCGATGCCGAGATAGATCGGACCCCAGGTCCAATATGGTGCTGTGAGGCAGCCTTCGGTCTGGCAAGAATTTACGTGATCGTAATTGACGCCATACTTGCCAACTTCCGTGGCCACATCACCCGCAGCAGGCGTATCTGCACCGGTGAAGACGACCTGCACTCCTGCATCAAAGAGTGATGCTGCAGCTTCCTTCTCAATCACCGGGTCGTGCCAGGTGTTGATCCAGCGCACATCCAGGGTGCACTCTGGGCAGGTTTGCCTCATACCAAGGGCAATCGCATTTCCAAGCCGAATTTCTTCGGGGATGGGGAAGGTAGCCATATAGCCTAGACGAGGATTACCGTCGAGCTTGGCGCGTGAACCCGCCAGCATACCGGCTAGATACTTGAAGACTTCCATTTCTCCAAACATGTTGCCGTAATTTGTACCATTGGTCTTGAATCCGGTGAGATGGATGAACATTTGATCCGGGAATTCAGTAGCGACAACTTCCATCGGATCCATGTAACCGAATGAAGTGCCGATGATCAGATCGAAGCCTTTGCGGGCTAGCGATCGGAACACCTGCTCTGAGTCAGCACCTTCAGGGACCAGCTCGATGAAGGCAACATGGCTATTATCCATGTTCTCCTCGACATAGAGCAATCCATCATAGTGTGCCTCGCTCCATCCACCATCATCATGCGGGCCGATAAGTACCATGGCGACATTGAACATGCCTTCTTCGACTGCAGGTATTTCAAATCCACCTACAGCAGGTTCTTCTGCGGCCGGTTCTTCTGCGGCTGGTTCCTCAGCTGCCGGTTCTTCTGCGGCTGGTTCTTCAACTGCGGGTTGGCCACCACCACAAGCTACTAACACCATAGCAGCGATGACCAGGATCGTAGCTACTCGCCACAATATACTTCTTGACATCTCAAACTCCTCCTGCAAGTCTTGGTTACGGTAATTGATGCGTTGGAATTAATTGTGCTGTTTGATGCCTACCACCTCCTTTACTTGCCTCATTGATTTGGTTACGCAATTCAATCTGGGATAATGCGCGTCCCGGTCTCGCCTTTTAAAGCCCTGGCGATGTTCTGTGGATCGGTTATCAGCGCCTCTCTACCACCCTGTTCAAGAAAGCGAATGATAGCGGCGATCTTGGGGCCCATGCTGCCCTTGCCAAAGTGACCTTCCTCAAGGTAACCACGCGCTTCACTTAGTGTCATTTGATCCAGCCATACTTGATCTGGCTGGTTGAAGTTCAAGGCTACCTTCTCCACCGCAGTTGTGATGAGCAGTAGATCTGCATCGATATTTGCCGCAAGCAGACCCGAGGCAAAATCTTTATCAATCACCGCCTCGACGCCTTGCAGCACTCCATCCTCATCCCTGATGACGGGGATCCCACCACCACCAACACTAATCACAACGAAACCAGCCTTGACCAGTGTTTGAATAGCCTGCTGCTCGATGATCTCGATCGGGAGTGGGGATGGGACGACTCGACGCCATCCCCGCCCTGCATCCTCAACGATCGCCCAACCATTTTGGGCGCTACGCTCTTTCGCAGTGGCCTCCTCCATAAAGGATCCAATCGGTTTGGATGGATCCTTAAAGGCCGGATCATTCTGATCTACGAGCACTTGTGTCACTACTGTAGCCGCTTGTTTCTGGAGTCCACGCTTCTGGAATTCGTTGTGCAAAGCTTTTTGGAACATGTAGCCTATTGCGCCCTGTGTATCCGCTCCACACGAATCGAGTGGCACGGTATGAAGTTCATGGGCTGCCAATTCTGCACGTCGAAGGATAAACCCGACCTGGGGTCCGTTGCCGTGCGTGATCACGACATTCCAGCCGGCCTCGATCATGCCGGCAATATGCTTCATTGACTCGCTGGCTGCGGCGAATTGGTCGGGAACTGTCTGGCGGGTCTTATCGGTAATCAGCGAATTGCCACCTACAGCGACAACTGCGACTTTATTGGAAGCGGACATTCTATCCCCTCATCAGCTAGCGCATGGTCAAGGCCATAACAGCCTTCTGCGCATGGAGTCTATTTTCGGCTTCATCGAAGACCACGCTGTGAGGCCCATCGATGACGCCGTCGGTAACTTCGATATTGCGATCGGCGGGGAGCGGATGCATGTAAATCGAATCATCTTTTGCAAGCGCCATCAATTTTTCATCCGCAATCCAGTCTTTATACGTATCCTGGATTTTTTTCCCTTCTTCCTGATCCTGGGTGGTTAGTAGTGGCCCCCAGGATTTTGCATAGATGATATCGGCGTCTTTCGCCGCAGCTTTCATATCATCGACAACTTCGAATCCCGTCTTATACTTCTTCGCCTGCTCGTGCGCCTGTTCCATGATCTCCGGCATGAGTTTGAACTCGGGCGGATGCGCCAGGGTCACATCCAGGCCGAAGCGCGGCATTTGCAAAATCAAGGATTGGGGTACCGAAATTGGTTTGAGATAGGAGGAGGCATAGGCCCATGAGACAACCATTTTCCTTCCTCGTAGATCGCGACCCTTCTTCTCGATAATCGTCATCAGGTCGGCCAGGCACTGATGGGGATGATAGAACTCACACTGCATATTCAGGATGGGTACCCGTGAAGCACTCGCCACCAGGTTTAAGTAACGATTGCCGATGCCCCAGTCCACATGGCGGATAGCGATCCCATCAAAGTAGCGCCCGAAGATCTCCCCCATCTCCTTTTCGGTGTCACCATGGGATATTTGCGTCGTGCGTGACTCAATGAAGGCGGCGTGTCCACCGAGTTGAGCCATCCCGGCTTCAAATGACCCACGCGTGCGGGTGCTCGAGAAGAAAAACAACATCGCCAGTACCTTATCCCGCAAGTAAGCATGATCCTCTCCAAGCGCTCGCTTGCGTTTAAGGTCGAAAGCAACATCGAGGACGGTCTCTACCTCTTCCCGGCTAAAATCGAGATCACCGATAAGGTCGCGACCGCGTAAATCTGTCTGCATTTTCGTATTCTCCTGATAATCATCTCAGTATCGCCTTGAATGGAGGCGACAGCTAGCAAACGCTGCGAACTACTCGTACGCACCTAAAACGAGCGCCAGCAAACCCATGCGCATGACGACGCCGTTGAAGGCTTCCTCCCAATAACGGGACCAGCGCGTGATGTCCACGTCGGATGGTATCTCGTCCATGCGTGGTAGGGAATGCAGCAAGATCGCGTCCGATTTGGCTTTCTTCGATAAAAGCTCACGCGTGATCTTATAGTTTGCCGGCGTCAGGTCGACATCCCCTTCGCGTTCATCTCGAGATTTTGTGTAATCCGGTTGCACGACCGGCTCGACCAGGATCACATCGGCTTCGCTGATCGCTTGCTCTACATGCTCAGCCTCTTTGAAGTCCAGGCTGTACTGCTCCAGATCAGCCTTAAACTCATCGGTCAACGACATCTCTGGGGGGGAGACGAAGGTTATCGGGCAGTCAAATTGCGTCAGCCCGTAAGCCAGGGAATGCATCGTTCGCATGCGCATATCACCCACGGCGAGCCATTTCAAGCCATCCAAACGCCCTTTTTCGGTTAAGACTGTATACAAATCAGTAAGGATCTGGGTTGGATGTTCTCCCCAGCCATCTCCACCATTGATGATCGGGATCGAAGCCCATTTCGCCGCCTCATGCGGTGCGCCTTGCTGGAAGTGGCGCATGACAATGACGTCACCGTAGAATTCGAGCATCTTCACCGTGTCCTTGATCGACTCCTGGTAAAAGTCGCCGGCGCGCGTCATCTTGGCATCGGCAAACCCGGTAACCTGCCCGCCGAGGCGGATCATCGCCGCTTCATGCGCTAAACGGGTGCGGGTGCTGGGTTGATAAAAGGCTGTAACCAGGGTCTTGCTTGAAAGCAGATCTGTATTGCGGCGATCACGGGCAAAAGGAGCGACGCGATCACAGATTTCGAACACCCGGAAGAATTCCTCACGTTCAAAATCCTTGAGTGAAAGAATATCCCTTCCTAAAAAGCTACGCATTTTCTCTGTTCCTCCTTATATGCATTACGCAAGTTTGATTTTTTTTACGAATTACACTTCTGGTGGTCGCCGAAGGACACGGAAGCGGAATGTCCCCGGCAAGAAATAACTATAGGTGTGATCGATGATTGTGCCCTCCTGCGTGAACAGCCACCCTTCCAAACAGAGTAAAACATCCCCACGTTGAACGTTGAGCTGTCGAGCAACATCTACGGGAGCCGTTATTGCCAACACTTCGGATTTGGCGTGCGAGATCGCCGGGTGCTGGCGTTGGATCATCAGGTCGAGCAACGACCCGCTGAAGCCGTTTTCCTGGGTCTCCTTAGGAAAGAGATCTTCAGGTAGGATGTCGACCAGGTAAGCAACCGGTCGATCTTCAGTTTCAATGACACGTGAGATCTCAACGACATCCAACCCATCTAACATATTAAAATGATTCCGTTCTTCCGTAGTGGGTTGGCGATAGTTGATCCCGAGATCGCCCATACTCACTTCCAGGCCAATCCGTCTGGCCTGACTCTCAATGCTCTCAAGGGTTTCGATACCAGTTTCAATGATGTGTGGTGGCGTGGCGACAAGTGTACCAACCCCTTGACGTCGAATGATCAGCCCACGGCCTTCAAAAACGCGCATCGCCTCACGTAGGGTTGCCCGAGAGACACCAAACCGCCGTGCAAGCTTGGGCTCTGAAGGAAGGTAATCCCCTGGCTCCAGCGAGTCGATCAGCTGCGTGAGTTCATCGATCACCCGCAGATAGAGCGGCTGCTTCGGCACTTTGTGCATTGTTACTTCGTCGATATTGGGCGCAGGTCCTATCCTTCTCAATCTGCACTCCCAACAGGTTCCAAGACAGGGATGATTTTGAATTGCTCCACATCCACCAATCCTTGATCTGAGATACGCAAAGCCGGGATGACGACAAGCGCAAGGAAACTTAACTGCATATTAGCGTTATGCAATGTACATCCACATTCTTTGAAAGCCGCCAGGACTTTCTCCGCTTTAGCGGCAACTTCAGTCGCAGGATCATCGGACATGATCCCGGCTATGGGAAGCTCTACCAGTGCCATGGTCTCCCCATCCCTCACAACGATCAGCCCACCACCTACTTCGGCCAGGGTATTGGCAGCAAGCGCCATCTGCGACTCATCCGTACCTACGACAATCATGTGATGGGAATCATGCGCAACCGTTGACCCAATGGCACAGCCTGCGTCAAATCCAAAACCATGGACCAATCCAACCTGAACCTCACCCGTGCCTTTGTGACGCTCAACCAACGCCACTTTTACCAGATCCTTTTCTAGATCTACCTTGACTTCCCCATCATGCGCTTCGACTTCAAAGTGAAGATGACGCGTCGGCGCTTGGTTTTCAATCACGCCAATCACATGCGCTGTAAGCCTTCCATCAACTTCGCTCTTAAGGATGAAATCCGATGCGGTAAGCTGTTTGCCTAAATGGATCGAGGATTTCACCTTTTCAGGGTATGTAAATGACTCCAATGTGATGGTGAGCTCGCCGTTCTGCGCGACAGGTGAACCTTTGGCAATAACAGTCGTCGGCTTGAAATGCTTGAGATCTTCTACGAGAAGAACATCCGCATAGCGACCCGGAGCAATCTGACCCACATCCCGGGCGACACCGAAATGCTCTGCTGTATTCAGTGTAGCCATCTGGATCGCAGTCAGTGGATCCACGCCGACCTCGATCGCCCGCCTGACGGCCCGGTCCATATGACCATCATTGACCAACGTGCCTGAGTGACTGTCATCGGTTACGAGCAAGAAGTGGCGAGAATCTAATCCACCTTCGGTCACTGCTCGAACCTGTGCTGCAACGTCATGCCATGCAGAACCAAAACGCATCATGATCTTCATGCCTTGCCGCACCCGGGCGATAGCATCCTCCATCCGCGTGCCTTCATGCTCATCTTCGGGTCCACCCGCAACATAGCCATGGAAAGGTAAGCCCAGGTCCAGCGCAGCATAATGTCCACCAATGACTTTCCCCGCCGCCCGAGTTGCACCCATCTCTGCATGCATTTTTGAATCGCTCAAATACACACCCGGGAAGTTCATCATTTCGCCCAACCCGATGATCCCTGGCCAGGTCATGGCTTGTTCAACCTCAGCGGGACCAATCGTTGCTCCTGGCGTCTCAAGACCCGGTGCTGATGGAACACAGGAAGGAACTTGTACCCAGACGTGCACAGGTTGGATTGCAGCTTCATCAACCATCATCCGCACGCCGTCCAGACCGAATACGTTGGCTATCTCATGCGGATCAATGAACATACCTGTCGTACCGCGTGGAAGAACCGCCCGCACAAATTCGGTGATGGTAATCATCCCCGATTCGACATGCATGTGCCCATCCAGTAATCCCGGCACCAGGAATTGATCATCCGCATCAATTACCTGAGTGCTGTCTGAGATCGCATGGGAAGCATCCGGTCCGACAAAGGCTATTCGCTCCCCTTTAATTGCAATGGACGTATTCGGGATGATCTCGCCCGATTGGACACAGACCCACTGTCCCCCGCGGATAACGATGTCTGCAGGTTCTCGACCCATGGCTACTTCGACCAGGCTCTGTGTCAATGCAGCCCATTCTTCTGCTTTCATCTTCACGAGTTCCTTTCTACGCTGCCAAATTAGCCAATCGAAAAGAGACTTTATTATGCGCTTCAATGAGCGCTGGTAATTCAATGGAAGTTAGATGGCCTTCGTAAACAATTGGTCGTCCATGAACATAGTTGTAATCGACCCCGACAGGGTCACAGAGCACCGTAGCAGCGACAGGATCATGGAGAGCACCAGCGTAAGCGAGCCGCCGCAAATCAATGGCGATGAAATCCGCTGCCTTGCCCACTTCCAAGGATCCAACATCGTTACGCCCCAGGACAGCTGCACCGCCGAGTGTTGAAAGTTCGAGCGCCTGGCGTGCAGTCATCAAAGGCATCTGGCCATCGATATCAGGTGCTACCACCTCTCCAACCCGGGAAAGCAGGAGTGCTTGTCGTGCTTCCGCCAGCATATGCGAGCTGTCATTACTCGCTGACCCATCTACTCCCAAACCCACGTTTACACCCTCCGACCTATAACGCCGTACCGGAGCAATGCCGGAAGCGAGTCGCATATTCGATGAAGGACAATGGGCAACACCTATCCCCGCACTGGCCATCCGTTTAACTTCATCAGGCAAGATGTGAACTGCGTGGGCAAACCAGACGTCTGAGCCCGCCCAATCGAGCGCTTCGGCATAAGCAAGCGGCCGACGGCCAAATTCCTCAATGCAGAACTGTTCCTCATCAATTGTCTCGGCCATATGAGTATGCAATTTAACGTCATAGGCACGGGCGAGTTTGGCGGATTCGCGCATTAGATCTTCTGTGACCGAGAAGGGCGAGCAAGGAGCAACGACGATACGTGTCAGTGCGCCGGGCTCTGGGTCGTGGTAGGTGCTGATGACGCGTTCTGTATCCTTGAGGATATCCTCTTCGGCCTCCACGACGCTATCCGGGGGAAGTCCACCCTGGCTCTCGCCCAGGCTCATTGACCCGCGCGAGGCATGCAAGCGAAGGCCGACATTTTGAGCAGCCTCAATTTGCACGTCCAAAGCACAATTGTTTGGAAAGATGTAATGATGGTCCGACGCCGTTGTGCAACCGGAGAGTGCCAGTTCAGCCAGACCCAGTTGCGTGGACAAGCGCATAGCTTCGGAATCCATCCCAGCCCAGATGGGGTACAGCGTCTTCAGCCACTGAAACAAATCGGCATCCTGCGCTGCTGGTATGGCTCGTGTGAGGGTTTGATAGAGATGGTGATGGGTGTTGATCAGGCCGGGCAGCACAATATGGTGTGAGAGATCTAAAACCTGATCTGCATGCTCCGGCAATTCGGCGGATGAGCCCACGTTCTCAATCCATCCATCACGAATAAAGATACCCGCGTCGGGTATCTCTCGGCGTTGCTCATCCATCGTTACAAGAACTGTGGCATGACGGATTAGGAGTGTAGGCATAATCCTCTTCCAAATGGATGAAATGAGTTTAACACTCAAGGCCTGTTTGGGCAATTGTCTGACAACATTAGCTTGGAGATTGAGGTGTCACAATTATGCTGGGAAAAACAAAGGGGTGCTCCAGTTATGCTGGGGCACCCCCCTCTAAAGACAAATCGTTCGTGTCTAGGGCAGCGTGCGTTGGGCCGAGCGCAGTGTGTTGTTCAGCAACCCGGCAATCGTCATTGGACCCACGCCTCCTGGAGAAGGTGTGATCGCCCCGGCAACTTCCTTGGCCTCATCAAATGCCACATCACCCACAAGACGGTAACCGCGCTTCGCTTCTGGATCATCAATACGATTCGTGCCCACATCGATCACGTAGGCGCCCGGCTTGATCCAATCCCCTTTAATCATTTGCGGCCGGCCGATGGCGGCTATGAGCACATCCGCCTCTCGGCACACACCTGGCAAATCCTTGGTACGCGAATGACAAATGGTCACGGTCGCATTCTCCTTGACAAGAAGCAATGCTGCCGGCATTCCCACAATGTTCGAGCGCCCCACCACAACCGCGTTGGCTCCTTCTAATTTTGCGCCGGCCTTCTTTAATAGGACGATGCATCCAGCAGGCGTGCAAGGTACAAATAGCGGTTCACGACCCTTCTGCGCCAACCGCCCCATATTGATTGGGTGAAATCCATCGACATCCTTCTCGATGCTGATTGCTCGTAGAATCGCCTCTTCGTCAAGGCCTGCCGGGAGCGGTAATTGAACAAGAATGCCATGGACACTGGGATCTTCGTTCAGTTGCTTAACCAGCGTCTCAACTTCTTCTTGGGAGGCCTGGTCAGAAAGCGTATGTCCAAACGATTCGATCCCCACCTCTGCGCAAGCTTTTTGCTTCATTCGAACATAAGTCTGCGATGCGGGGTTCTCGCCCACGAGAACCGTTGCCAAGCCTGGTCGTGGCCCACCCGCGGCGATAAGCTCTTCCACCCCCTTTGCGATGTCCTTGCGAAGATCATCGGCTATTGCTCTTCCGTCGATGATTTTTGCCGTCATGGTTTTCTCCCTTACTATGTGGATTAATCAAAGATGACGCCCATCCGTCCTGGGCATACTCGATTATGCCTTAGCCTCATAAAATGCTTCAAGTACGTAGGTATGCCGAGAAACCTGACACATTTCCTTTCCTGGGGTAAATGCATCTTCCATTCGGGAGCGCTCGCCCCCCACCCCCAAAAAATCAGAGTGAATTATCCATTGAGCGAGTCGTTGCTAGAAAAGTTGGATTGCGAAGCGGTGGAGCGGCAGGTGGCTGAAACTCGCACTAGGGAACGGGTCGCCAGACAGCGTCAAAATCATAGCCATCACCTGTTGTAATTTCGCCAAAATTCGTGCAGCTCGCACGCATAATCCCAATATTGTGATTCACACCATCGGGCCATGTTTCAAAGATGATCCACTGCCCATCTGGGGACCAGTTTGGTTCGCCCATGGTCAGATTCGCAAGCGGTCCTTCAGGGCACACGCGCAATTCCCGCGTTCCGCCCTCCTCGAAGGGTGAAACAATTAAGCGTGGAAAGCCATTTAAAGCGCGCTCATAGAGGATCAATGTTCCGTCAAACGACCAGGCGGCGTGGGTGTCGGCTTGACCCGCTCCGGTTGAGTAGCGACGAATTTCCCCGCCATCGGCAGGCATGATGAAGATCTCGTCGGCACCATTACGGGTGCTCACAAAGAGCATCTGCGACCCATTAGGTGACCAGACTGGCTGTCGGTTCTGAGCCAGATCATCGGTTAGATTCTTAACCTCAGACCCATCCAGGTTCATGACATAGATTTGGGGACGATTGTCCCGAACAGAAGTGAAGGCGAGGCGATCTCCATTTGTATCCCAGGCCGGGTCGAAATCGCCACCGGGAGCGGTGCGCAGTTGGCGCGGATCACTCGCGTTCCCAGCGCGGTCAACGTCGATGAGCCACAGGCTTGAGCCAGCATACAGATCAACGTTGAGACGACAGGGAGAGGTAAAGATCAGCTGATCCCCCGTCGGTGACCATGCCGGCTGGCAGGCTCCATCTTCGAGGTTGCTGAGCTGTTGTTCGCCAGTACCGTCAATGTTGATCAGATAGATTTGGGGACGTCCAGTGCGATTGGAGGCGTAGGCAATCTGCCCCCACCCACCCCCGGTAGGAGTTGAGGTCGGTGGCAGCGTCACCGTTGGCAAAGTAGAAACCTCTGTAGTTGCTGTCGCTTCAACCTGACCCACGGTCGGGCTGGCCTCAAGCTGCTCGGGAGTCGAGGTCACAAATAATCCGGAGCCTAACGTTGCTTCAGCGGCTGTAGCTGTGGGGGACGTACCCGTCGCAGCAAATATCGAGGCGAGGCGCGGGGCAATGCTCGGAAGACTCGCCACTGCGCCGATCCCGATTAGAACCACAGCGATGCCCGCAACGAGTAAGGGGGGGATCCTGCGCTTGCGAATACGCTGAACTGCGAGTGGACCGGTAACGCCATCCCTTTTGGGGACCTTAGTCGGAACGATCGTTCGCTCCAGATTGGGGTAATTACGCACCAAGGTAGGCTGACCCGCTCTCGTCGCTGAGTTTAAGGCGAGTGCCATTTCGCCGATCGTTTGATAGCGTTGGGCGGGATCGACATGAAGCGCTTTGGTCACTACCTTAGCCAAGGCGGGCGTGATATCCGGATTCCGTTTACGCAGCGGCGTGAGCTCTTCACGTCCCATCGCCCGCTCTAATGAATCCTCAGGGATCGTGGCGGTTAAGCCAGCATAGATTGTCGCTGCGAGCGAGTAGACATCTGTGCGTGGATCCGTTCGCCCAGTACCATATTGTTCAGGGGGTGAAAAACCCGGGGTCATGGCCTTGGCACCTGTGGTAGTTGCATTCCCTTGTTCAACAACTTTGGCCAAGCCAAAATCCACCAGCATGGCGCGACCATCTGGCATCACTTTGATGTTTCCGGGTTTGATATCGCGATGAAGGATCGGGGGCGTGCGGCTATGGAGATAGGCCAAGGCGTCCGAGATCTCAAGAAACCAGGGCAGGCACTCTTCTTCAGGAATGGGACCTTCACGTTCAAGACGCTCTCGCAGGTCCACGCCTTGAATGAAGTCCATGACGAGGTATTGCCCCTCGCCTTCGATGACAAAGTGGTCAGTTACACGTGGTAAATTCGGGTGCCGCAAACTTGCCAGTATCGTAGCCTCACGCCGGAATTGACGCGCATACTCTTCGGTTGTAAAGAGGTTTTCTTTAACCGCAGCGCCCACCCCAAGGTTGATGTCAAAAGCCTTGTAGACAGCACCCATGCCTCCTTGGCCAAGGACACCCTCGATACGATAGCGATGACGTAAGATGCTTCCAGATTGCAGGGGCATAATATTCTCAGGACGAGGCGAATTGGAAAATCGGGTTCATTGTAGCAAAGGGGATTCGATTTGACTACCATGATCACCATCCTGATAGTCTCTTGTAAGCCCTGCAACTCTCTCGCCATTAATTCTCCAACCTGCGAAAGATGGATCAGAATGTGGACTCGGGACCCTGAAGGAGGTACCCTTCTTCTTAATGGTTAATCCTTCTGGTCTCTCCACGCTCCTTCGCTGCAGATCACGATTCCTACTGATCATCATCGGCGCAGCATCAGTTAGCGGACTCGTTGGTTGCTCTACCAGATTGAGCAATCAGCCGATTGAAACTGTCGAGCCTAAAAACATACCCACGCTTTCAACTGAAGTAGATGATAATTTGAATTTCCAAAAATCGGATCCCATTCCAGAGTCCACGCCCTTCCCGTCTCCTCCACCCACACAGTCTCCGACCCCCAGCATGCGTGGCCCGCTGGTAGTCGGCACCTCCGTGGCCGGTCGGCCGATGGAGGTCTTTGCTTTTGGCCAGGGTCCAATCAAAAGAATGATCATCGCCGGAATCCACGGCGGCTACGAGAGCAATACCATTCGCCTCGCAGATCAGCTTATCCAGTTGCTGCAAGCTCGCCCCGATCTCATCCCGGAGCAAATCACCCTTTATATTTTGCGCTCATTGAATCCAGACGGCGAAGCTCGTTCCAATAGTTATAAAGGAAGAGTGAATGAAAATCTGGTCGATCTTAACCGCAACTGGCCCTCACTCTGGCAGAAGACGTGGCCTCTCGAAGGCTGTTGGACCTATACCTATGTAACAGGGGGAAGTCATCCCGCCTCCGAGCCGGAGACGAGGGCTTTGATGAATTTCTTGATTACCTACCAGGTCGATGCTCTAATCAACTACCATAGTGCCGCCCTGGGAATTTTCCCGGGAGGGCAGCCGCCAGACAATCGTTCGATTGAACTTGCGGAGGCAATCGCTGCTATCAGTGATTACCCCTACCCTCCAATTGAAACTGGTTGTCAATACACTGGGCAATTGATCGACTGGGCGTCTGACATGGGCATCGCCGCAATCGATATTGAACTTACCAATCACGACGACACCGACCTGGTGCAGAACATCAGGGTGTTACAAACCTTCCTGTCGTGGAGTGCTTCTGTGGCTGAAGATGGTGATTAAAAGATTGTGCCACCTCTGCCGAGGTGGCACTGCCAACCAAACCAATCTATCAAGGCAATCTTAGTGTGTTCCCGCGATTTAATCTTTTTCTTCTGCGGCTCTGGTTTCCCTGCGCTCACGCCAGAGCTGGACAAGTGTGAGGACCAGAGCCCCCATCCCTCGAAATACGATGTAAGGGAACAATCCAAACCATCCAATATATGGAGTTAGGCAAGCAAGCGTGCCAATCGATCCAGCAAGTAGGAGTGGTCGATTACCCAATTGCCCAGGAAAGAGACGGTCCCTGAGTAAAAGCACCATCGTTGTGGTGCCAAAGATAATCCCGAAGATCAAAACAAGGCTAATCAGGATCGCCAGACCTATGAGTATTGGACCACCTGCATTTTGACCTATGGACAGAATCGCTAATGCTACCCCTACCAAGAACAAACCATTGACCAATCCCGTCAGGAAAGATCGAGTATGGCGTTCCGTGGCGACAGTCTTAACTCGCTCCAAGAAGCGGCTGAAGTAGGCGTTCAGTGTCACAAAGAGTGCAACCAGACAAGCACCCGAGACAACGATCAGGACCAGGATAGGAAACACTTGGTTCATTGAAACCTCCAGTACGACTAGTATTGAGGACTGGCATCCTCGCTTTGCCCGTTAACTCGAAGCAAGTATAGATTTCCAGTTATCCAGAGCATGACGGCTAAGCCTCCCAGGTATAGCAGCAGGGAATTACCGCTGGAAATCTGTGGAATGCGCCCGATAAGATTACCTGCGGATGGCGACCAGGAAATGAACTGGTTCAACACGTCTTGTAAGCCCTGCACGAGATGACTAGACATGTCTCGCAGCGTTTGAATTGGGAGCGAAAGCAGGCTGGAAAGCTGCCCCATTGGGAGTAAAGATGATATTTGCTGCCATACGTATGCCAATAAGGTAATCGCAAGTGCAGCCTGTGCCAGGACGAACAAAAATCCTCGAGTTGGTTGTGTGTGCGCTTTACTCAGTTGCGCAAGGACAACAGGCTCAAAATCAATAACCTGATCCAGATCGGGTAGACGCTCAATTTCTGTAAACAGGGAACGCCACTTCGCAAGTCGGGAAACGCATTCCTTACAATCGATTAAGTGAGTTTCTATCTCGGACTGCTCTTCAGCCTGTAGCTCGCCATCGAGATACACCTGTAAGACTTCATCAGTGATATGCCCGTCGCTCTGGTTAGACATCAGGTGACAACCTCTCTGCAAGGAGTTTTCTCGCTCGGAACAAATGACTCTTAACATCACTGAGTGGTAGACCGACTGCGTCGGCGATTTCCTTGTAACTTAAATCAAAAAAATGCCTCAACTCAATAACGACCCGGTAAGGAGCGGGAAGTTCTAGCATCGCATCCCGAATTAGTTCTGATCTTTCTTTCTGAAGCCTGGCTGGTTCTGGTCGCTCCTCTACCTTGGCCGTAGGTCCTTCAAGTTCCTCGTCTAAAGGCAATGTTATTAGCCTCTGACGCTTGATATTGTTCAAACACAAATTTGCGCCCACTCGACGGATCCAGGGGCCAAAGGGTCTCTCGCTATCATAAGTACTGAGACGTTCATGCGCACGTAAGAATGTTTCCTGCGTCATATCCTCCGCCTCCTGAGATTGACCCATAAGGCGATAGCAAACATTGAATACTGATTTTTGGTACCGCCTGACAAGCTCCCCAAAGGCAAGGTCGTCCCCATTAAGCACCCTGTGAACAAGATCCCGGTCCAAAAAATCCTGCATATCTATACAGTACTACAACCACCCCAGAAGGAAAGTTGCATCGAAAAGTGAAAGAGTTTGACGGCAGTTGATTTAAGCGCGAAGCAGCCACCCTGTGGGTGGCTGCATAAAGGTTACGCGTACTGATCAGGGAGGAGGCCTCACACAAAATTCACCGAATTTTACTTACCGAACCGCGCAGCCGATTGATCGCTTGTGATTCTATCTGGCGCACACGCTCACGTGTGATCCCCATCTTGTTCCCAACTTCTTGGAGCGTATGCGACTTACCGTCTTGAAAACCGTAACGCAACATGAGTACTTGAGCTTCACGCATAGGTAGCGCTTCGAGGACCTCACGTACCTGTTCCTGTTTTAAGTTTTCAATCGTTGATTCTTCAGGTGAGATTGTATCCATGTCCGGAATTACATCACCTAATGTGCGATTGTCATCTTCGTCTTGGGGAAGCTCAAGCGAAATGGGCGCCAGACTTATACTGAGGGTATCCCTGACTTGTTCAAGGCTCATTTCCATCGCCTCTGCAAGTTCTGCTTCGCTTGGATCACGCCCGAGCTCCTGTATCAATTTATTCTTCATAAATGAAAGGCGGTTGATCTCAACAGAACGATGTACTGGTAATCGAATCGTGCGGGCATTGTTGTCGATCGCACGGGTGATGGCTTGCCGAATCCACCAAGTTGCATAGGTGCTAAAGCGATTGCCACGCGCAGGATCAAACTTTTTCGTTGCGCGAATCAAGCCAATGATCCCTTCGTGGATCAAATCGACGAGCGGAATGCCACGATGGGTATATTTCTTGGCCACACTCACCACCAGGCGGGTGTTGGCCATCAACAAGCGTTCTCTAGCAGCCGACCCATCATCGATGATCCGTTGAACACCCTTCTGCTCTTTCTCGGATAATCCACCCTCAGCTATGCGCTGACGAGCCTTACGAGCATTGGCAATGCTATGTGCTAAGGCTACTTCCTCATCAGGAGTCAGCAGAGGCGTTTTTGTGATCTCTTCGATCTTACCTACCGCCACTTCGGTGAAATCAATCATGACGACCTCCCAATATTGTGGATTATACCGCGCGGTGCCTTCCTGGCTGCGTGAGTATATTACTGTATCTCCAAGTATGTGTATCACTCAGTGGTCG
>JBFFQB010000071.1:0-17120 GCA_041573795.1 Anaerolineales bacterium | reverse complement strand
TCTTCAAAGAATACACAACCGTGGCACTTCATCATCATTCAGGAGCGTGAGATCCTTCAGGCTCTCTCAAAATGTGGCCCCTATGCCGGTCACCTTGCTGAAGCCGCAATGGCAGTTGCCATCCTTACCCCCGACCCTGCACAGCGATGGTCAATCATGTTCGATGCCGGCCAGGCTGCGGCCTATATGCAATTAGCTGCATGGTCACTCGGGATTGGATCGTGTCTTGCCACAATCTATGAGATTGATGAGGCCCGTAGACTCTTGGCGTTCCCCGCCGACCTTCATCTCCATGTCGCCCTCTCTTTTGGGTACCCGCTAGACGAGGATGATCTGGTTCGTGCTCCAAAGCTCGGGGGACGGAAGGAGCTGGAAACACTGCTCCAGTACGAAACCTGGTAAAGGAATATCATCTAGGGAATTGGTCAACTTAAGGAGACCTCGATGTCATCAAGGAAAATTCGCGCCCCGCGTGGCAGCAGTCTCACCTGCAAATCCTGGCAGACCGAAGCAGCCTTTCGCATGATCCAGAATAACCTCGATCCCGAGGTAGCAGAACGACCCGAGGATCTAATTGTCTACGGAGGTCGTGGACAGGCTGCGCGTGATTGGGATTCATTTGATGCCATCCTACGCTCGCTGATAGCACTAGAAAATGATGAGACTCTGCTGGTCCAATCAGGGAAACCAGTGGCTGTGTTTCGAACCCATGAAGACGCCCCACGCGTGTTGATCGCCAACTCAAACCTGGTCCCCCATTGGGCGACCCAGGAGCATTTTGATGCGTTGGCCGCGCAGGGCTTGATCATGTACGGCCAAATGACGGCGGGCTCCTGGATCTACATCGGAACGCAGGGCATCCTTCAAGGCACCTATGAAACCCTGGGCTCCCTCGCGCAACAGCGTCAATGGCCTTCTTTAAAAGGCAAGTTCGTCCTCACGGCCGGTCTGGGGGGTATGGGTGGCGCCCAACCCCTGGCCATTACGATGAATGAAGGCGTCGGGCTGATCGTTGAAGTTGATCCAGCCCGGGCACAACGCCGGCTGGAAAATGGCTATGTAGAATTTGTTGTTGATGAACTTGAAGAAGCGATGACGATGGTCGATGAGGCCCTGGACAAAAAAATACCCCGATCCATTGGGCTCATCGGGAATGCAGCCGATATTTTCCCCGAGCTTGTCATGCGGGGTGTGAAGCCCGATGTTGTCACCGACCAGACACCTGCTCATGATGTTCTCTCCTATATTCCGCATGGCTTGAGTCTCGAGCAAGCCTCATCCCTACGGCAAGCAGATCCCGATTCTTACGCTCTACAATCCATGGCATCGATGGGGCGTCATGTTGAAGCAATGCTCGCATTTCAGCAAAATGGCGCCGAAGTCTTCGATTATGGCAATAACCTGCGCCAGCGCGCCTTTGATTATGGTGTCAAAGATGCTTTTAATTTCCCCGGATTCGTCCCGGCCTATATCCGACCACTCTTTTGTCTCGGCAAAGGTCCTTTCCGTTGGGTTGCTCTATCCGGTGACCCCGAGGATATCTACCGCACGGATGAGGTCATTGCGGAGCTTTTTCCCCAGGATGAGCATCTCCAGCGTTGGCTGCGCATGGCGCGCGAGCGAGTCCAGTTTCAAGGTTTGCCCGCGCGCATATGCTGGTTGGGTTATGGGGATCGCGCCAAAGCGGGATTGCGCTTCAATCAAATGGTTGCCGAAGGAGAGCTCAAAGCACCGATCGTGATTGGGCGGGACCATCTTGATGCCGGTTCGGTGGCGTCGCCCAACCGTGAAACCGAAGGTATGCTGGATGGCACGGATGCCGTTAGCGACTGGCCGATTTTGAACGCCTTGATCAATGCGATCGGAGGCGCGACCTGGGTCTCGTTTCATCACGGGGGTGGGGTTGGAATAGGCTTCAGCCAACATGCTGGACAGGTGATCGTTGCCGATGGAACCCCCGCAGCGGCCGCCCGGCTGGAGCGGGTGCTTTCCGTTGACCCAGGCATGGGCATCGTGCGCCATGCTGACGCAGGCTATGAGATCGCGGTGCATGCTGCCAAGAATCACGGTATTAAGATGCCCATGTTGACGTAAGTAAGCCCATTTATGCTTGCCTTGAAAAGTCATGCTCTGTAAAACTTCCCCCGTCGGCCTTTGATTTAAGGGTACAATCCTCCCCGTTATGCGCTTGCGATCAAACCTCGTATACTTCGCTTTCCTTGTATTGCTCATCGCCGCCACAACCACTCTGGGTCCGAGTGAGCGCAGCCTGGGAGTGAATGTCCGCCTGGTGTACCTACATGGGGCCTGGGTATGGACCGCGTTAATAGCATTCGCCTTCTCTGCCATTGCGGGAATTTTTGGTTTGCTGCTCCGACGCAGGCAGCTTGACCAGTGGTCTCTCACCGCTGGACGGGTGGGCCTAATTTTCTGGCTTACATACATCCCCTTAAGCATATGGACAATGCAAGCCAACTGGAATGGATTGTACTTGGCCGAACCTCGCTTCAAGGTGGCAGTGGATTTCGCCATTGCGGGGACTTTGATTCAACTGGCCTTGCTGCTCTTACGGAACGCTCGCTGGGGAAGTATGATGAACGTACTCTTCTTTACAGCGCTCTGGGTCACGCTGCGCACCGCTGAGCAGGTGATGCACCCACCCTCGCCCATATTGACCTCCGAATCAATCGCCATCCGCTTCTTCTTCTTCTTCCTTGTTGGTCTCTGCCTGCTCGCCGCCTGGCAATTGAGCCTGTGGCTTCATCGTCGGGCATATTCGCGCGCATGAATTCGAGATCCCTGCTACCTCTTCGATCTCGCCTGGTTGTATTTATCTTTGCCCGAACAGTTCTCAATACAGGTTTTCGACTTATTTATCCCTTTATTGCAACCTTCGCACGTGCTCTCGGCGTTGAAGTCGAAGCGATTGCCCTGGCAGTGACAGCCAGATCTGCATTAGGGCTTTCCGGTCCATTCATCGGATATCTAGGCGATTCGATCGGTCGAAAGCGGTCGATGCTGTTTGGCCTACTGCTCTTCACGCTGGGGTTTGCGCTCGTGCAGTTCATCCCGAGCTACCCAAGCCTCTTCCTTGCACTTCTGCTGGGCGCTGCCGGGAAGATCATCTTTGACCCCGCCATGCAGGCACATCTAGGCGACCATGTTGACTATTCCCGGCGTAGCACCGCAATCGCGGTAACGGAGATTGGTTGGTCTGGCGCTTCCTTGCTTGGGCTACCTCTGGTTGGGTGGTTGATTGCACGACAGGGTTGGATCGCGCCCTTCCCGGCCTTGGCCCTGATGATCCTCCTTTGCGTGTTCCTGCTCTGGCGGGTGCTTCCGGATGATCCAGTAAAAACATCCACCCGATTTACACTGCGGTCCGCATGGACCACGATCTTCAATATCCCTTCTGCCATCGCCGCCCTCACAATCTCTCTGCTCATCAGTCTTGGGAATGAAACTGTGAATATCGTCTACGGCCTGTGGCTGGAGGGTTCATTCGGATTGCAGGTAGTCGCCTTGGGAGCAGCCTCCTCTGTTATTGGTTTTGCAGAACTAGGTGGGGAAGGTCTTGTGGCGACCATCACCGATCGACTGGGGAAAAAGAGGGCTGTGAAAAGCGGATTGCTCTTTACTGCCGCTGCATGCATCACCCTGCCACTTTTTGGACAAAGTATCACTGGCGTAATCCTCGGTCTCTTCCTGTTTTACCTCTCGTTTGAATATACCTTCGTGAGCCTGATCTCCCTCGTTACAGAACTCGTTCCTTCTGCGAGGGCGACCTTGATGGCCGGCAACTTGGCGGCGGCCGCGGCTGGACGGGCAATCGGGGCAATCTCGGGTCCATGGCTATATGATCATGGAATCACGCCCAACGCCGCATTCGCGGGGGTTGTCACCCTGTTTGCCTGGTTGGTCCTGAAGCGCTGGGTGAAGGTAGAATAGCTGCATGAGCAGCAGGTCTTTAAAGCAAGTAGAGCTGATCTTGCACTCGGCCACTCAGGTGCTTACGCTCGCGGGTGGACCACAAAGGGGGGAGCAGCTCGGGTCTCTTGGGCTGGTCGAATCCGGAGCGATCGCCGTCGACGCTGGCGTCATTAAGGCTGTTGGCCCTTCCGATAAAATTCTCAAGCAGTATGCAGCCCCGAAAACAATCGATGCTTCCGGCAAGGTGCTTCTGCCTGGTTTCGTTGACGCGCACACCCACCTGGTCTGGGCAGGTGATCGTTCCAGAGAGTTCGAAATGCGCATTGCCGGCGCGAGCTATATGGAGATTATGGCAGCCGGTGGAGGCATCGCCTCGACCGTAGATCAGACCCGCAAGGCAAGTCTGGATTCCCTTTTGAACCAGGCGCGCCCACGCCTCGCACGCATGCTCGCCCATGGGACTACAACGGCGGAAGCGAAGAGCGGCTACGGGTTGAATTTCGAAAATGAGATTAAATTGCTGACAGCGATCATGCAGCTTGATCAAGAAGGACCGCTCCAACTCGTACCAACCTTTCTAGGAGCACATGCGCTGCCACCTGAGTATGCGGGTACAGGTGAGGCAGGCTATTCGTCCTACACTCAGGAAATCGTAGAAGATATGCTGCCGCGCCTGAAGGATTGGTGGCATGCGAAATATCCGGCTCAAGGTCTACCCTTTGTTGATGTGTTCTGTGAGCAAGGTGCGTTCACGCTTGAACAATCGAAGAAAATCCTGGAAGCGGCCCGAGCGCTAGGTTTTCCTCTCAAGATCCATGCGGATGAGTTCGTCGGTCTGGGTGGAACCGGTCTCGCCGTTCAGTTGACGGCAAGCTCTGCCGATCATCTGGTTAAAACGCCCCCTGTGGACATCGCTGCGCTTGGCGATTCGCCAACGGTAGCTGTCGCGCTGCCTGCCACACCTTTTGGGTTAGGGGAACCGGACTACACCCCTGCCGCAGCGATCATTGCAGAAGGCGGGCTCCTCGCCCTCGCCAGCGATCTCAATCCCGGCACGGCTTGGTGCGAAAGCATGCAAATGGTAATTGCCTTGGCGTGTCGCTACATGAGGCTTACCCCCTCGCAGGCAATTGCCGCAGCCACAATCAATGCCGCTGCCGCGATCAATTTGGATCAAAACCTGGGTAGCTTAGAAATTGGAAAACAAGCCGATATCATCATGTTAGATGCGCCCGATTATCGCCATCTTGGGTATCGATTTGGCACAAATCTTGTTACATTGACACTAAAGCGCGGGGAGATTGTATATACTTCACGAGCTTTTACGGAGGTGTAATGGAACTCTTCCAGGATATTCAACCCCTGACTTTAGTCTTTGCGCTCGGCGCCCTCGTCGTAGGATGGATCCTATTGCGCATACTCCTTAAGCTGACCGTCAGAGTTTTTGCATGTGGCTGTCTTGTTCTTCTCTTTATCGGTGGTGGCGCTTATTTATTGACTGCGCTTGCTGGATAATTTGATCCGATCAAAGGTAAACTCCCCGCAGTTGCGAGGAGTTTATTTTTTGCCGCTTGAGCCTGCTCCTCAACTTACCCGTACGAGTAAGAAACCTGTAGACATGCCTCTCCGGAGGATTCATCAAAGGTTAGAAGCAAGTATTCGAAACTTGAGCCACTGGGAAGTTTCAGGCTTTGTGGCCTCCCACTTATAAAAAATAACCTGCCACTGCCTCCCTCTAGAATCCACGAAAATGCTCCGCAACCTGCTTCAAATTCGGCATCTATAAACGCGACGGTCGCATTTTCCATCGCAAGCCCATCCAGGTTGTAATCCTGGATCAACGCATCAATCGCTCCTGCAGTGTCGTGGAAGCGGCAATATCCTGTCCGGGTACTGCCAACCATACTGCACTCTTGCAAAGCCACTTCAATTCCTTTTTGTGTAAAAAGGGTCTCGACATCGCTACGCAATCCACCGACATTAGCCCGGTTCCATAAAGGGCTGCAAGATGAAAGGATTGGTAGCAGAGCTGCCATGATAAACAGAAGCGCGCTGCGCATGTGGCACTTCTCCCGATAGAGCCTGGACGTTTAGATTATCCCTTCGGGATAATAATCCAACAAATTACATAAGGGACTAGACCTGGTAAGCCGCCTGGAAGAAAGAGGATGAAGAACCCCAAGCGGAACCAAAACGGGCGGATCCCAAAGAACTCACCCAAACCCCCACAAACACCTGCAACGATCCGATCGGATCGAGACCGGCGCAATACTTTCTCTACCTCGCTCATGCAAAACCTCCGCTAACTTAGGATGTTTTTAATCTATCAAAGAGTTTAACCTTCAGGCGACATTGAACTGACAACTTACTGCCACCCATCTCTATACGTCTTTCCCATGCAAAGGTTGCGTGTGGACCTAGTTTATACGCGAAAAGCCCCTCCGATGTGGAGGGGCTTTGATTCGTTCACGTCGTTCGGTCTAATACTCGGGCATTGGCGGAGCTGCCATAGGCTTTTCGGGCTCCGGAACGTCCGTGATCAGGGCTTCCGTGGTCAGAATCATTGCAGCGATGGAGGCTGCATTTTCAAGTGCACCCTTGGTCACTTTGGCTGGATCGATGATACCAGCTTCAACCATGTCCAGGTATTGATCCGAGATCACATCATAGCCCATGTTCTTGTTCTTAGACTCATCTTGCTTGCGGCGGACTGTCTCGATGACTACCGCGCCATCCTGGCCAGCGTTCTCGGCGATCCCATCCATGGGAGTTGCGAGAGCTTTGCGCACGACGTTGACGCCAATATTGGCATCTTCATCTTCAAGCTTTAGCTTGCTGATCGCATCCATAGCATTGATCAGCGCAACCCCACCACCAGGCACGATGCCTTCTTCCACAGCCGCGCGAGTAGCTGAGAGCGCATCCTCGACACGATGCTTCTTCTCTTTCAACTCGGTCTCGGTTGCGGCGCCAACTCGGATTACGGCCACGCCTCCAGCCAGTTTCGCCAACCGCTCTTGTAGTTTTTCCTTATCGTAGTCACTTGTGGAGCGGTCGATCTCAACCTTGATCTCTTCGATACGGCCTTTGATGCGATCGGCTTCACCGGCACCTTCGATGATCGTCGTTTCGTCTTTGGTCACGACTACTTTACCGGCTTTACCCAGATCGTTCACTGTCACGGATTCGAGCTTGCGGCCCAATTCCTCGGTGATGACCGTGCCACCTGTGAGAATGGCGATATCCTGCAACATTGCCTTGCGTCGATCGCCGAATCCAGGGGCCTTCACAGCCACGACGCTCAGCATGCCCCGGATGCGATTCAGCACCAGGGTAGCAAGCGCTTCACCGTCAATATCTTCGGCGATGACGAGCAGCTCGCGCTTTCCGAGCTGAACAAGTTTCTCGAGGATGGGAACGATGTCCGTAGCTGCGGAAATTTTCTTATCATGGATCAGCAGGTACGGTTCTTCTATCGAGGCTTCCATATTCTCTGGATCGGTTACAAAGTACGGTGAGATATACCCACGATCAAATTGCATACCTTCAACATACTCAGTCTCGAATTCCAGGCCTTTGGATTCTTCCACGGTGATCACACCGTCTTTACCGACTTTATCCATCACCTCAGCAATCAACTCGCCAATTTCGCTATCCTGCGCGGAAATTGCAGCGACGGAGGCGATCTCATCACGAGTGGTCACATCGATTGCTTGCTTGCTGATCGCTTCAGCAACGGCTTTGGCTGCGGCTTCGATGCCGCGTTTGAGCATCATCGGGTTTGATCCCGCTGCAAGGCTCTTGAGACCATCGCTTACCATTGCGTGTGCCAATACGGTCGATGTGGTCGTACCATCACCAGCGATGTCATTGGTCTTGGTCGCCGCTTCCTTCAACAGCTGGGCGCCCATATTCTCAAAAGCATCTTCAAGTTCAATTTCTTTCGCGACCGTAACCCCATCATGAGTAATGGTCGGTGAACCAAACTTTCGGTCCAATGCCACGTTGCGACCCTTAGGTCCTAACGTGGTTGCAACAGCGCTTGCCAGCACATCAACGCCGGCTTTTAGACGCCGACGGGCGTCTTCAGAAAATGCAAGTTGCTTGGCTGCCATAGGTCTTATGCTCCTTCAAAAATTCGGATTTCGTGCGAGGCTTTAGGTGCTTTCCCTACCCCTCGATAATGGCTAAGATGTCACTCTCACGCAGAATGAGGACTTTGTCCCCTTCCATCTTGATCTCAGTGCCTGCGTACTTCGCAAAGAGTACAGTGTCCTTGACTGATACTTCCATGGCTATATGCTTCCCGGCGTCGTCTCGCCCACCTGGACCAACAGCCAAAACCTCACCCTTCTGCGGCTTTTCCTTCGCCGTCTCGGGCAGCACGATGCCACCTGCGGTGACCTCTTCTTCCTCCAGAGGCTTAACCACCAGGCGATCGGCCAGAGGTTTAATCTTTAGTGCCATGCCGTTCCTCCTCATTATGATTATTAGGTCTCGTACGTACGCTTAGCGTAACATTAGCACTCTAGCGCGCAGAGTGCTAAGTCGACGAAAGTGTACCTAAATTGGTTTTTGCTGTCAAGAGCCAGGGATCGGTGTGGGGGTTCCAGGGATTTCAGTCGGAATAAGCGCACCGCTGCAGATGAGACGGCCTTCCGCCACAATGGCTTCAATGAGGGCATCGCCCGCATATTTCGTTGTTAATTCCGTGAAGACATCCTCGGCATCATCACACGCCGCCGGATAAACGTCCGAGCCTGCATAAAAGGTCAAAGCCGATCCATAAGTGTAATAGTACTCAACCGTTTCGCTGCTAAGTGGCATCCCACGCACATCCACGCCAATAGCTGCGGCCTGATCGGTTCCCGGTTCACAGTTTGGCGCCAGTCCCAACTCGCACAGAATATCCCCGGTTTCCTGTGTCGTGCAACCGCGTAGCGCACACTTAAAGATCGGGATCGAACCCTCATAATTGCGGGCTTGAAAAAACACGGTGGCCAGGCGAGCATAGATCTCTGGATTCGTGGGGCTGATGAGCAGTGCCCGCTGCATATTGATCGAAGCTACAAAGAATTCCCCATCGCGCGCGTAGGTATTACCAATAGCCAGGTAGGGATTGGGATCCTGAATGCCCAACTGTGCATTGATCCGTGCGGCTTTGTCAAAATATTCCAGGGCTTGATCAAACTGACTTAATGCACGGTAATTAGCCCCAATTTTAAGATAAAGGATGGTGAGATTAGGATTGATCTGTGCCGCCTCAAGATACTCTTCGATTGCGCTGTTATAAAAACCCTGACTTTCAAAGACAGTAGCCTGAACCCGGTGAATATCCATCAGGAAAGCTGGATCAATGCCCTGCTTTAATGCTTCGGTCAACGCCGTGCTTGCCAGGTCAGCCGCCTGTGCAAGGTTTCCCTGGTCGACCAGTATCTCAGCGCGATAGGCATTGGCCAGACTATAGTTGGTCTCCAGTTGGAGCGCCCGTGTGGCCGCATTTTGTGCCTCCGCCAGGAAGACGTCACGGCGATTCTTGTCGCGTATCAATGTAAGCGGCGTCAGCTCAACCGAACGACCGCTTACAATCCAGCGCTCATCGCTGATCGCATCGACCTGGCCTGAGAAAATTAGCGCCGCGCCATTGCTGGTCTCGGCTTCTTCATTTGCTTCTAGATCAAGGCCTTCGAGCTCGATAAGATCGGCAGTGATCGTACCCCCCTCAACAATGGTGCCGCTTACCCGCACCTGGTCCCCGACAGTAATGCTGTCCTTCACCTCTGCAGAGGCAGACCAATCGTACACAAGCGCGCGGATCGTATGCGCCAAAGCGTTATCCGGGTTTACTTGAATGGCTTGATCAATATTGCCGCGCGCTTCCTCAAGACTCTGTCGACGTTCCTCCTGCGTGGTGAGTAGAAAACTGTTATAGGTTTGTACGCGCGCTAACATCGCCCAAAGCTCAGCATTTCCGGGGTCAACTTCGATCCCTGCCTCATAGGTCCTGATCGCTGCGGGCAAATCACCAGCAGCGAAGTGGACCTCGGCCTCCTGCGCATAGGATGTTCCCGTGCGGGTTGCCGTGGGCGTGGGTAAGAACAGCGGCTGAACCTCACCACGCTGCTGGGCGCGCATAAGCAGAACGACCCCGGCAATCATGGCAAGCAAAGCCAAAATGCGCAGCGGGTTGGTGCGACGACCATCTCGACTCAGGCTAAGCTTATCTCCAGTTAAACGCATGAGGGGTCTTTAATTCGTCACTACCCGGTAGAAGTATCCGTCGTCTCTGGCGTTGGTGTACGCTCAAGCTGACCACAGATGACCAGCCCTTCCTCGGCATTGAATACAGCAATCTCGTCTTCGGGTGCGGTGAGGAGGATGGCTTCGAAGATTTGAATCGCCTCTTCGCATACCCCTTGTTTTGCAAGCGCCAATCCGTAGGTGTAATAGTATTCCAGGATCCTGAAATCATCGGGACGTAGCGCAAGCCCCTCGACCCAAACACCCTCCTGCGCCTGGCCACCACGAATGGTGAAATTGAACTCTGCGATCGCTTCTTCCAGCGCGCCATTGTGGTAATACATCCGCCCCAGATTACCGCGCAAACGAGGATCCTCTGGATCTAACTCGACCGCCTGGCGGGCATATTGACTGGCGACGCCATATTCGCCGACGCCGGCGTAAAGATTGACCAGCAGGGTTAGCGGCTCGGTGGTGGTAGGAGAGAGTGCGACGGCATTGAGGTAGCTCTCCCTTGCGCCATCAATGTCCCCAAGCGCCCGCAGCATGTTGCCAACATCGATGTGCAAGGAGGGTAGGTTGGGATTCAGGTTGCGCGCCGTTAAATAGGATTCCAGGGCCAGCTCACGGTTTCCTGTCAGCTCCCAGACATAACCAAGCGAGCGATGCGCGACCAAAGAGGTGTTGTTGAGCGCAAGGGCGGCTCGAGCGTTCTCAAGCGCACGGTCATAATTCTGAATGTCGCTGTCCAGCAGGACTTCCGCATAGAATGCCCGTACTTCCGGGACGTTGGGATTCAGATCATAGCCTGCCTCAACCTCACGCAGGGATTCGGCCAGCATCTCCTGGGCCGCGAGCGGGTCTTCATCACGTAGCTCACCTGAGAGAAAATCCAACGCCCAACCGAGGAAGGCATGTGCAATTGCAAAATCTGGCTCGAGCACTAAAGCATCTCGGGCAGCTTCCTCCGCCCCTTCGTAATCTCCCTTAAACATCCTCACCCGCGCCAGCTCCACATAGTGGGTGGGCTCACGTGGATCAGATTGAATCGCATCAAGATAAGCCTGCTCGGCTTGATCAAGCTTTCCAGCTTCAAAAAGCGAATCTGCTTCGAGTATAAAAGACGCAGGGCTGCGAGTTGGCGTGGGGGTGGGAATGAACAGCGGCTGTGTTGCAGGGACATAAAATTGCCAGATATAAACCACACCCGCGATGAGGATTAAAAGCGCCAGGATGCGCCATGGGCGCGACCGGCGTCGCTTCTTTCTCATGTTCCATTTGCTGCCACTCAGATACATGTAAAACCCCAAGCCGTTTGGTAGTACGTGGATGGGCATATTACCACCCGTAGAAGACGAGCGTCAAGAAAGCCCTGAATCCTTCCATCCCAAGATGGATGCCCCACAAGCATTGCTATCAACCTCTCGCAACCTGCATTTCCTCAGATCTCGGCCAGGCAGGGAGAACACTGGGGTATAATCCCCCGCATGTTCGAAAAGAATCAACCTGAAATTGAATCCGAGGACACTCAAGCTACCAAGACTGCCGGGACCGATCCCAGTGTAGAAGCACCCCAGCCCAATCGGCGTCGCTTGTTGTACGCGCTATTAATTTATGTTGCCGCCATGTTGATCACGGGCATTCTGGCATTCGTACAGGGACGTAATATCAACACCGAAACCCAGGTGGCGGCTGCTTCTCAAGCCATGAATGAGCAATTTGAGCTTGGGTTGACTGATCTGGAAGCCGGGCGCTTCGAGATCGCCAAGCAGCGCTTCGAGGCGATCATACGTTATGACCCAGCCTATCCGGGCGCCGAAGACATGCTGGTGGAAGCGTTGGTCCATGTAAACGTGCCAACGATCACACCGACCTCACTACCCACAGCTACCCCTGATCCTTCTCCGCCAGACCAGCTGTTGATCCAAGCTGAAGAAGCGATATCTACATCAGACTGGGATACTGCGATCAACAAATTACTCACGCTGCGAGGCAAAGATCCCACATTTAAGCCAACACGAGTTGACGGTTTGATGTATATCGCCCTGCGCAATCGAGGCATGGAACTTATAGCGCAAGGTTTGATGGAAGAGGGATTATATAATCTCAGCCTTGCAGCCCGCTTTGGCCCTCTGGATCGAGATGCACTTTTCCGTGAAACCCTGGCAAGACAATACATCCTGGCTAACAGCTATATTGGATTAAATTGGGCCAGAGCTGCAGAACTGTTCGGACCGCTGTGTGAGCAAGGCGCCACCTTGGATTCATGTCCAAAATTTGGTGAGGCTGCCTGGAACTATGGTGAATTGCTTTGGAACGCCGAGGAAATCTGTGACGCAGCTGAATACTTCACCGCCTCGCTAGAAGCATGGCCGAACCCGGATCTAGAAGAAGAAGCCGAAGATGCAGTGGAGGATTGCGAGGATTTACGCCGGCCTCCCCCTACAGCTACCCCCGAAGCTACCCTTACTCCAACCCCAACCCCTGATGGAAACGGTGGGGGCAATGGTGGTGGTAACGGCAATGGAGGCTAGCCCACTCACTTTAAGCCTGATCTATACTGCACACATGTTGGCTACAGTCGTATGGATCGGAGGGATTCTGTATCAGGCTCTCTTCCTCCAACCCGCTCTGCTTTCAATCCAAGATCCTGAAATTTCGCTAAGGCTCTTTGAGCGCCTGCGCCAACGCTTCCAGCCAACGGCCTGGCTCTCGCTTGCGGTCCTGATCGGTACAGGGATGATCCAGATGGCGGCAAACCCTTACTACGAGGGCTTCCTGGCAATCGAAAACACGTGGGCTAAAGCCATTCTGCTAAAACACCTTGTCATTATTGCGATGATCGTCGTGGCAGCCCTCCAAAGTTTCGTGCTCTACCCAAAGTTGACCCGTTCCTTGTTACTCCAGACCAAAGCGATCGATTCTCCAGCGGAATATCGGAATGTGGCCAAGGAAAAGAATCTTATCCGGTTGAACATCCTGCTCTCCATTGTCGTGCTCCTGCTCACTGCCATCGCCCGGGCTGCTTAATCCTGACGGGCATAGTTCTTGCAAACTTTCCTTCGACAAAACAACTGAACGCAATCGCCAGCAGCGTGTGACCCGATCACTCCCATGCTGTCGATAATGTCTCGGTCTGGAGATTGTATGATGTGGATCCATCAAGCCTTGTTATTCTTCACCGCTTTGAGCTTGCATAGCGGGTTCGGATTAGCCCTCGGTATCTTGATAAAGTGGGCGATGAACACCAGGAAGGCTGTGCTCCCCCTACTGCTATCCGCAGGATTCTTCGTGTTGGTCTATCTTCCCAGCTGCCTGGCTATCTCGGGATTGCATGAACTTACGGTGATCGTACGCAGCCTGATCATCCTCTTCAGCTCAATCGCGATCATCTTCCCCATTGCACGAGCACAGATGGATCAACAACTGCGAACTGCGAGCAAAGTCTGGGGCATCAATTTGGCGGTAAGTATGCTGCTCCTTACAGCATTAAGTTTTGTCAGTTTCTATTTTAATGACCTGCTTTCAGGCGCCCCGCTGGCGGTTTCATCCGCCGTGGCTGGTATCGCCGCCATACACCGACAGTATAAGCTCGCTTGAGATTGGAATACCCGATTAAGGTACAATGAACGCCCCGGCCTTCCCTTGCTTGGCCAGGGTATAGGTGAAGCGTTGTTCGAATTGACCTTTCTCGGCACATCAGCCTCTGCACCGTCCATCCACCGCGGTCTATCTGCCCAGGTGGTCAGTTACCGTGATCAGCGCTTCTTAATTGACTGTGGTGAGGGCACCCAACGCCAAATTCTGCGATCGGGACTGGGTTTCCGCCGCCTCAACCAAATCCTGATCACACACGGTCATCTGGATCACATTCTCGGGCTGGCGGGATTGCTTTCGACCTTTGCACGCTGGGAAGCTATCGAGCAACTCGATATTTGGGCTGGTGAATGGGCAATGGAGCGCATTCACGATTTGCTCTTCGGAGTGGTTCTACGCGGCGCCAAACCTCCCCTTCAAATTGATTTGCATATCATTGAGTCCGGTCTGATGCTCGAATTCGAGGAACTCAAAGTCTCGGCCTTCCCTGTGGAACACCGTGGACCGGGGTGTTTTGGGTTTTTGTTTGAAGAACCATCACGCCGACCCTTCCTCCCTGAGCGTGCCGATGAACTCGGCATCCCACATGGCCCCATCCGCAGCAAGCTGGTCGCCGGGAAGAAAATCAAGCTTCCCGATGGCCGCACGATCAAACCAGACGAAGTGCTTGGACCGGAACGGCCGGGCGTTCGACTCGTACATGTTGGTGATTGTGGCAGTACGACGGGTCTTATTACGGTCTGTCAAGATGCAGATGCCCTGGTGATTGAAGCGACGTACCGGGAACAGGAACGTGATCTCGCGCAGAAATTTGGACACCTAACGGCAACCCAAGCCGCAGAGCTTGCCAAAGAAGCAGGTGTTCACCAACTCTTGCTTACACATATCTCGCGCCGTTATCGCGAGCGCGATCTGCTTGAAGAAGCGCGTCAAATCTTCCCTAACACGAATGTTGCACGTGATCTCGATCAGTATCAGGTTAAGCGCGCATGGGAAGAAGCGCCGCAAGCTGGCTAGCCCATTTATCCCCGATCAACGCCCAAACCGATGACCTCCTCCCTGCAAACCATCCCGTTTGGTTTGCGCCAACACCCATTAGTACTTTCCTCCTAATTGTTCGATCAGGCATAACTTTTGGGTCCATATAAACGACTATTAGGATGAATACACGCCAAAAAGGAGACTTTAAATGTTAAATGCCAATATTCGAATTCCAGGGGTAGCGATACTGTTTATCCTGATCTTGGCTCTGGGTGCCTGCAACGGGGAAATACCCCCGGAACTGCTCGAAGCGGCCGCGGTCATCGATAGCAGCAGTGTGGAGGAGATTGAGATTGATCTTTCCTCCTTTGCCGATGAACTTGAATTCGTCGGTGAGGTGCAATCGATAGGCACTGGAGACTGGACGATCGCCAATCTTTCCTTCCTCGTTGGACCTACCACAGAGTATGAAGGGGATATGGTTGTCGGTGATCTGGTGAAGGTGCATGCCTCACTCACTGCGGATGGTGCGTTGCTGGCACGCGAAATCGAGCCCGCTCAGGGAGAAGGCTTTTTCGAAGAAGACGAGGATGGAGCGTTTCCCTTTGATCTCGAGAATGAATTTGAATTCGTGGGCGTGGTCGATGCGGTAGGTGCGGCGGAATGGACCATCTCCGGTCGTCCGCTCGTTATCTTGCCTGGCACGGAAATCAAGGGCGCAGTTCTTGAAGGAGATCTCGTCAAAGTCCACGCCTTCCTGAATGAGGCGGGAGCCCTGGCTGCTCGTGAAATCGAGCCTGCAACTGAAGATGATGATCAGGATGATGACTTTGCCTTCGACCTCGAGCATGAATTCGAGTTCGTGGGGACGGTGGTCACCATCAGCGGTGATGGCTGGATGATCGGTAATCGCAGCGTCCTGGTTCTACCCGAAACCGAGGTCAAGGGTGCAATCGCCTTAGGCGATTTGGTCAAAGTGCACGCCTTCCTTAACCCCGCCGGGGAATTGGCCGCACGCGAGATCGAGCCTGCGCTAGAAAACGACCTGGAAGAAGACGACTTCGATGACGACGATGATCTTAAATTGGTCGGAGTCGTTGAGCAGATCGGAGACTCAACCTGGATCGTGGATGGCATTGAATTTCGGGTGTCCTCGGCAACCGAAATTGAGGATGAGATCAGTGTCGGTGATCTCGTCGAGGTGTACTTCTCCGTTGATGATGATGGTGCATCTCTGGCGCGAGAGATTGAACTCGAAGATGATGACGATCTTGATGACGACGATGATTTTGATGATGACGACGATGACCTTGACGATGATGATGATGACGACGATGACGATGACGATGACGACGACGATGATGACGACGATGACGATGACGATGACGACGATGATGACGACGATGACGACGATGACGACGATTAACCATTGCCCATCAACCTGGAGAATGATGCCTGTAAATAGCCAAAAGTAGCTGGCATCACTGGCGTAGTCTGAATGCTATACTTTGTTCGATGCTCACAAATTCCATCATTCAAATCAGCGCTCCGGGATGCTGTCTTGGCTGAAGAGAAGCTTGAATGGGATAGCCTGCGGAAGCTAGATCCGCAGGCTCTATCCTCTATCCATACACGCTTCTACCCAGATGTTCTGCGCCTGGCGACCTACCGCGTGGGAGATCGCATGGTTGCCGAAGATCTGGCCTCCGAAACCTTCATCCAGCTCATCAACGCCTTACATGCTGGCAAAGGCCCCACGAAAAATATCCGTGGCTGGTTGTTGGGCACAACCAACAACCTTGTCAACAATCACTTTCGCAGCACCTATCGCAGCACATTCGATCATCTAGGCGACCAAGATGCGCTAATCGACGAGCCTGTATCACGTCTGGATACCTATCTGGACGATCACGATCGACTCAAGTCGGCGCTCAGCAATCTCACTGAAGAGCAGCAAATGGTTATCTCCCTCAGGTTCGGCGCTGAAATGTCCCTTGACGAAACCGCCCGCGTGATGGGCAAAAAGCCCAACGCGATAAAGGCTTTGCAGTTCCGTGCAACCAACGCACTGCGCAAACAATTGGAGAATCCCTCCAATGACTAAAGCACTGTATGACACCTTCCAGGAAGCTCTCGAAGCCATCCAGCGCGGGGAGTCACTTGAAGATACGCTGAAAGCTCACGCTGTATATGCCCAAGAGCTCCGCCCTCTCTTGGAAGCAGCAATCACAGCCACCAAGGTGGCTGTACAACCAGAATCAGATTCCAATATGCGTGAGCGCAGCCGCACTCGTATGCTGCAGTATGCTGCTCAGCAACGAACTCAAGGGAGCCAACGTTTGCCGCTCCTCGCTCGCTGGCGTTCTTCCTTT
>JBFFQB010000070.1:0-17190 GCA_041573795.1 Anaerolineales bacterium | reverse complement strand
CAAGGGTTTTCGCGGCCATTCGCAAGTTTACCCATGGGACTGCAAGACGTATGGCAGACCGTGGTTTTTCCCTTTGAAGATCACTATCTTGCCGCCATCCTCCGGCTCGGCGCCTTTGAACCCGGTTCGATCGCCGAAACCATGGCCGATTTCAATGCGGGCAAATTACCTGAAGAGATGCTGCCTGACCTTGCGCGGATGGATGCACTCGTCAACTCCATCCGATTCTTCAAGATTGAGGATGCACAGTTCACCCTCAATCTGGTGGCGAACCAGCATGAAACACACCAGATCAACCTTGCCGACCCCGGATCCCTTGAATTGCAAGAGCCTCCACTGATAAGCGAGGATGACATCCTGCACTACGATCTCGACACGCATGAGATAGAGTTGACCGCAGCGGCCTTCGCGCGCGTGCTGTCGCTTTTCACACTCCCAATCGACAGTGATGGCATCCCCTTCGTGGTTTCCGTGTCTGGCGAACCGGTGTACGCGGGAGCTTTATATTCCCCGGCCTCCTCCTTATCCTTCGGTGGCGTGGTGATCTTGCATCCAATAGGAGGGGATCCAAACACGATCACACTGTCCCTTGGTTACCCCAGCCGCGAGGCCTTCGAGGGCCAGGATCCACGCTCTGATCCAAGGGTCTTAGAGGCCTTCGAGCCAACAAACCCTTGAATCAACCCCGGGAGAGGGAAACAAGCCTTATTCTCCCGGATTTAGAGCGAACCTTACATAACGAGGTAGAACAATGTCTGTGGCTAACCGTATCGTCATCAGTTTCGTCGTACTATTATTTGCTGTTGGGGCCTTGGCTTATTTCGCCCTGGGACTGTATCGAAGACCGCAATACATCCAAAACTTCGAGCAGGAGGTATACGGTAAAGAAGAAGGATTTCTTGAGCCAAGGACCATCGTAAATGGATTGGCGATCTATGAGCTCGGCGAGGGCGAACCTGTTCTTTTAATCCCCTACCCACATGGGCACACGACCGAGCCCATGGCACAAGGACCCCTCGCTCAAATGCTCATCGGAATGGGACGCAAGGTGATCACCTTTGATGTCCCGGGAGCTTACCGCTCCACGAGGGACCCGGTTGGCGATATGGAGGAGATGATCCGCACGACGGATGATACGCTGGATTCCCTGGGGATCGAGGAGCCGGTTGATGTCGTCGGCCACAGCATGAGCGGCTTCGTCGCCCTGGCATACGCCGTGGAACGACCTGAGCGAGTGAAAAAACTGGTGCTGGCCAACAGCGTTTCTGGTTTCCCTGCCGCAGTCAAGTGCGGTTTCCCCGGTAGCGCTTTTAAAATCACCGAGCCCAATTATTGGCGAGTAATCCTTTGGGGCATGCGCGTTAATGGTGGTCGAGGGGATCTGGCCCTGCACACGCGCCTCCAGAATCTGATGCAGAGAACTTCCTATCATGATCCTTCGTTCTTCACGCCGGTTGAGATCACGGAGGATGATGAAAATTTGGGCATACCCATCCGGATGATCTGGTCCAGGAATATGTACCGCGGATTATCCTACGCCGATCGACTGGGTGAAGTGAGAGCGCCAACGCTGGTTATCGCCGGTCGGCATGATCCTGAAGCGGGCTTGGCCTGTTCGCAAGAACTCCTGCAGGGAATCCCCGGCGCTCGCTTGGAGATCTTCGAAGAGAGCGGCCATGCGCCTTTTATTGAAGAAGCCCGTCAGTTTGCGGCGCTTTTAGCGGGTTTCCTCGCATCCCCCTGACGATTGGATGACAAAAAGCAAAAACAGCGCCCCTGGATGAACAAGCCTCGCTCACTGGTGGTAATGTAGGTAGATTGAGGTGAAACATGCATATCACGATTCATACCCTCGGCTCTCGTGGTGATATCCAACCCTTCATCCCGCTTGGCCTTGGCTTGCAGCGTGCAGGCTTCGGAGTACGCGTTGCCAGCTTCGAGGTCTTTCGTTCGTTCATCGAAGGGCATGGCCTTGAGTTCTATCCCATATACGGTAATCCGCTCGATACCATGACCAGCGAAGCCGGACAGGCCTGGCTACGTGCCGGCCAGAATGCAGTTGCAAACGTGACTCAGATGTGGCGGGCCATTACGAGTGCGGACAATACCCCTGCTTTCAATGACGCTTTGGAGGCCTGTCGCGGCAGCGACGCCATTATCTATTCCTTCATGGGTGCCACTGCATATCATGTGGCAGAGAAGCTCGAGCTACCGAGCATTTTCGCCTTGATCCAACCGTTTACACGCTCGCGCTTGACGCCTTCCATGATCATGCCCGAACTGCCCCTTGGTGGGGGGTACAACCTGCTCACGCACCGCATAAGTGAGGTGACGATCTGGACCATCGTCAAGCGCTTGATCAATACCTGGCGGGTAGAAACCCTCGGATTACCGGCCTTACCCTGGCAGGGGCCTTTCAAGCAGCTGTACGAAGAACGAATGCCTTACCTGTATGGTTTTAGCCCCTCCGTCGTTCCCCGGCCAGCCGATTGGCCTGCCTGGCACCATATCAGCGGCTACTGGTTCCTCGATCGCGATCCGGCCTGGGAACCCCCGCAGGACCTTGCTCACTTTCTAGAAAATGGGCAGAAGCCCATCTCGATCGGCTTTGGCAGCATGACCGGGAAGGACGCAGAGAATCTGCTCCAGCTATGCATTGAGGCGATTGAAAAGACCGATCAGCGTGCCGTCCTGCTCGGTGGCTGGGCTAATATTGGAGCTTTACAACTGCCAGAAACGATCTTTCAGATCGACGCCGTGCCGCACGATTGGCTCTTCCCACGTGTGGCGGCGGTGGTTCATCACGGTGGTTCGGGGACCACGGCGGCAGGCATACGCGCTGGGATCCCCTCGATTGTGGTGCCCTTCTTCGGCGATCAACCTTACTGGGGCCGCCGCGTGCATGCGCTTGGCGTTGGACCACGCCCGATCCAACGGAAAGCACTCACCGTAACGGGACTAGCCGAAGCCATCCTGCAGGCCAAAGAGCAGCAGCCCATGCGGGAGAGAGCCTCCGTGCTGGGTGAAAAGATCCGATCAGAAGATGGTGTAGGATCAGCGGTGGCATTTATCTCCGCGTATCTTCGTGGAGGCTCGCAGGAATCCTGAGGGGCTCTGAGGGGCCAATGTACGATCAGCATCGCCTGAATGCTGTCGGTGACAAAGGCGCAGAAGCTCCACCAAGCAGGAAGCCGTTCCAGCGAAAACGAGCATAGCCCGTTAAGCATGTTGTGGTACGAATCGGAGTGTCTGCTTTGTGAGCAAAATCCTCCGATAGGAGCGGTTTTACAGACAGCGGGACCCCGCAGCGAAGAATGTACGAATATCTATCCAGGAGTGGCGTCTAGATTACTGTTCCAATCTCGGGCCGAGACGTTTTATGAGCTCTTTCTCGATTACCAAAAGGTTCTGCTGCAGCTTTGGATTATTCCCCGATAAGTGCACGGGATCGAAACGGGTCTCACCCATCAGGTTCAGGAGCGCCCTGGCACAGTGATAGCGATGAAGGTAGCTCGCCTTGCTCTCCAGCACATCGAACAGCAGCCAGCCAACCAACTCCAGTGTTGCACGTGCTTCGACAGTCCGCCATAAGGCGTAGTAATTGCCAAACCAGCCATTCTCGATCCGTTGAATGAGCTGTTCGAGCGAGATCGAGTCATACTCTGACTGTTCATCTCTAGCAGCCATTTCCCACTTCTCTCGCCAATCCATGTAAGCTTTCCCTTCTGCGTGCAATGGAGGAATTGCTATCTATCTTCGTTGCAAACCCTGGATTTTCCTTATGGAACCAGCCCGGTAGACCTGATTTCAGTTCAATTTATCGCTGGACAGGCATGAAAAAGCGAGGCCTCCCTCGTTGAACACTACTCAGGAGCCCTCAAGCCTTTAGCTAGTCCGCCCAACAGGCCCTCAAGATCATCGCCCCACTCCCCCGCATGTTGGCGATCCGCCATCTCCGCCACGCCCGCCAGTGCGACGGCTTTCACCGCTGGAGGCCCATTCGGATGTGACCAGGCGGTGATCTGCATCCAATCTGTTGGCTCGCTGTTAGCCGGATTATCCGGGGAGAGTTCCCCCACCCGAGGATCCAGCCAGTTGACATAGGACTGATCAGGGTTCATGCGTGTCCATAAGCCGGCGGCGTGATAAAAACCATCAAAGGCCTGGTGAATATGGGGCTTATCACGGGCGGGCTGCACGTGATCGCGCAGGGCGAAGACCAGCATGACGTGGAGATCTGGTGTTTGCGTGCGCAAGTCGGGGTAGCGTGCCGGGCTCGACCTGAAGGGCCACCAGTCTGCAACCTGCTCGGGGGTTGCCAGGTCTTCCGGCCAATTCCCCGGATTTAAAGCTCCGTTCTCCCGCAGCGCCTGGACCAATGCCACGGAGTACATGCGCTTGTCATACATTGTGGGTACACGTGAACCGAGGGCATATTCGCCGCCATCCAGGGCGCCATTGCCGTTAAGATCGAAGTACGGTCGTCCCGTGTAGCGGCCCTCCTGCGTAAGGGGATCCCAGCGCACCTGGTCGTACGGAATCGTGATCTGCATAGACGAGTAATCCTCAGGGTAGCTGTAGTACGGGTTCGGGATGGGTTTTTCCTCCAAATCGAAATGCCCAACCTCGACTGCTGTCAGCGTATCTGTGGTGGGGTTCTCCCGTCCCACAAAGTAAGCCACCCCCTGCAGCTGATCCCCGTAGAGCGCTAAAACATTGACTGCGGCGATACCCGGGTGAGAGAATGCATAGAGCCCGACGTTATCGTACAGCGGTGTGATCGCGCTGCGCTCTACAAGGGTATGTCCATCCCGGTCGGCGACGGCTCCAGTTGCATAGCGCAGCACCTCTCGCAGCGCAGCGATACCGATCTCCCCTCCATAGTCATAGGTTCCCTCGCTTGCAGCACCCGTACTCGCCGATTGGGTTCCGGGCCAGAGGTAGGCCACCTGGATCAAACCAAGGGGTGTGGCATCCAGGCTGTGGTAGAAGTCCCCGCTGCCGGTCAGAAAGGTTGAGACCTCCACAACCACACCAGCCCCATCTTCGTAACGCGCTTGCATGGGCAGGATAACCTGCACTGCCACGTCACCAATCCCCTCAACACTGACATACGTGATAAAGCTCCCCCCGGCAGGTGTGACCTCCGCGCTGGACGATTCTTTCACCACAGATTCCGCTTCTCCCTCAGGGCAATCCTGCGGACAGAGATCGGAATTTTCCGGGCTCTCACATACCCCATCACCGCAGCGCTCCTTCCCTACTGGTCCCGCTTGCTCTTGCGTTAGCGTTGGGGTGTCTGCGGCAACCTCGTCTGTGGAAGCAGGCAAATTGCATGAGACTAACAGGGCGAGCGGGAGCAACAGGATCCAGCGTTTGTGGATCGTTCGTTTGTTGAGGGCCTGGTATACGTGCATGCTGATTCTCCTGAGCGTATGGTATAGCCGGACGTTTGTGAATCGGGGACGATAGGAAAGAGCATACTGGAAAAGACAGGAAGCTACTATAGGAATATAGGTAGCATTGTTGGAACCGATTTCTCCTTTGACATGATCGCCCCCAAGCCTCCATCCAGATCACATCATGATCTTTCTTCAAGAAAGGCCTCCGACATGGGGAAATTGACAACCAGGCACAAACAGCATACGCTGGGCAAATCTTATCGATCCTCATTGCGTGATTACTTCAACAGGAGGCTGCTCATGGCCCAGGATATCTACCAGCAACTCGCTGTTTTCCTTGACAACCTCCCAGGGGGCTTCCCTGCAACAGATTCGGGCGTTGAGATCAAGATCCTCAAGCATCTTTTCACGGAAGAAGAAGCTGAGCTCACCCTGCATCTAACGCTGCTTAATGAACCAGCAAGGGTAATCGCTCATCGCGCCAAAAAGCCGCTGAAGCAAGTCGCAGCGATGCTGGATCAAATGGAAAAGAAAGGTCTGGTTTACGCCCGCCACAAACCAGGGAAGGATCCGGAGTATATTGCCACCCACTTCGTGGTCGGAATCTATGAATTCCAGCTCAACAAGCTGAACGAAGAATTTGTCGGTTACTTTGAAGAGTACCTGCCACAGCTGCTCAAACCCGAGGTGTGGAAAAAGGCGCCCCTCCTTCGCACGATCCCTGTGGGAGAGAGTATCGAAGCCGAGGTCACCGTGTTGGACTACGAACGCGCCGAGGAACTCGTCCACGCACACCAGAGAATCAGCGTGGCCCCCTGCGTTTGTCGCCAGGAGCAAGAAGTCCTGGGCCACCGCTGTGAGAAACCGATAGAGACCTGCATATCCTTCGGTTCGGGTGCCGATTACTACGTGCGCAACGAAATGGGTCGCTACATCACTCAGGATGAAGCGCTGCAGGTCCTGAAACTCGCCGAAGAAACCGGCCTTGTTCTCCAACCGGATGCCTCCAGGCAGGCAACCTTCATCTGCTGCTGTTGTGGTTGCTGCTGCGGGGTGCTCAAGACGCTCAAACGCCACCCCATTCCTGCCGATCTGGCACATACCCCCTTCCAGGCCATCTACGAAGACGATCTGTGTGATGCATGCGAGCTCTGCCTCGATCGCTGCCAGATGGAAGCCCTACAGCTGGATGATGGCATTATTCAGATTGACCTTCATCGCTGCATCGGTTGTGGATTGTGCGTGACTTCCTGCCCCAACCAGGCCTTGAGTCTGCTGCGCAAGCCCGCAACAGAACAGCGCTACGTTCCGAAGACGTCCGTGGAGAAACACCTGCGTCTGGCCAAAACACGCGGCATTATCAAGAATCATGAACTTGCCAGTATGTTTGTTAAGTCACGGCGCGATCGGGCGCTGACAGGCAAGAGTAAATAACCCCGCTCGCAGAGGCCCAATTGGGCTGCGAATGCCTCGCGCGCACATCTCTCGATCTCCCCACTCCGGATCTATCGGGCTTGTTCATAGCGACTCCAAATGCATCCTCCGCCCGAAGACTTTTCAGGCTGGCTGAAGTACCCAGGTCAACCCCCGAAGCGCTCAGCTCAAGTCGTAGCACATGATGTCTCTTCTCCAAGAATATATTCGTGGTGAGATCGCAAGATCTTCAGCGCACAATTTTGAGAGCAGGAGCAAATATGCTATATCTATAGGGACAATATTCAGGCGATAACTCAAGTTACGAAGCGAGGCAGAATGACTTCACCAGAATGTATTTTTTGTGGGATTGCGGCAGGTGACGTCGCTGCCGAAATCCTCTTTCAGGATGATGCGCTCACCGCCTTCCGCGACATTCAACCGGTCGCGCCCACCCATGTTCTCATCATCCCCAACCGACATATCGACTCGATACGGGAGCTCGAGGCCCAGGACGAGGCGCTTGTCGGCCGCATGTTCTCGCTTGCACGTCAAATCGCGGTAGACGAGGGTATCGAGGACAGCGGCTATCGATTGATCATTAACAACGGGACCGACGCCGGCCAGGTCGTTTTCCATCTGCATCTGCATCTGATGGGCGGCCAGCCAATGCGTTATCCGATGGGGTAAAAGCATCCTCCACGCAAATCTCTTTCGTGAATTAGATATTCCCCTCGCAGGTGGTTCGGCTCTGGATCTGGGAACACCGACCACCCGTTCTCTGCTCGCCTATCTGCTGCTACACAACCAGTTAACGCATGAACGACGTCGGTTGGCCTATATTTTCTGGCCGCGAGCGAGCGAATCGTCGGCGCGCAGGAATTTACGGCAATACCTGTTCCGCCTGCGCAAGGTGCTCGAACCGATCGATCCAGAGGGCGATTTGCTTGAGGTGGACGGCTCTCAAATTCGCCTAAATCCGCAGATCCCAATCACAACCGATGTCGCCAAGTTTGAGCGGTGCCTACGCACGGATGCAGCGATCGATGATCTATACCATGCTCTCACACTCTACCGCGGAGACCTGCTCGAGGAGCTCTATGACGAATGGTGTGTCGAACCCCGCGCCCGCTTGCGCAGAGCGTATCTCGTCGCGTTGAAACGCCTCACCCTCCAGCTTCAAGCGGAGGGTTGCATCGAAGAGGCGATCCTCTATGTTGAGAAATTCATCGGGGAAGAACCGCTGGATGAGGAGGCACATCGCCTACGAATGACCCTGGTCTCGAGTGCTGGAGATAGGACTCGCGCACTGGCACATTACCAGGATCTAAAAACGCTCCTACAGGTCGAGCTGCAAACGGAGCCCTCTCCGGAGACGAATGCCTTGGCCCAGGCAATTCAACACGGCACCCAGATCCGTCATGAGACTCCCACCCCAACTGATCAGCGCCACATTCTACCGAGCCCCGCTGATCGATCCCAGTTTCCCCTTGTGGGACGGGAAAGCGAGCTCGCGCGTATCCTCGAGCTGGCCAAGGCGGCGGTACAAGGCAATGGTGCATGGATCCTCATCAGCGGGGAATCGGGCGTGGGGAAAACTCGCCTGCTGGAAGAGTACCTGGGGCTGCAGGCACCTGGATTAAAGCTATCCACAGCCTGTCATGAGTTGGAGGCGATGCTGCCCTATGCCTCGCTGCGCCATCTGCTCGAGCAAGCTTTTAGCCATTGGCCAGTGAACGAGGCCAGCCAACAACCTGCCTGGCTACCCTCCCTGGCAGGCATTGTGCCTGCCCTGCGTGCAAAATTTCCATTCCTGCCAGCCTGGGGTACTGGCCTCGAAGCCCAGGTACGCCTTACCGCCGCCTATAACCAGCTTATCCTCGGCCTGGCAGAGCAAGCGGAAAATCGTCCTATCCACTGGATCCTCGATGACCTGCACTGGGCAGATAATCCCACATGGGAGTTCCTTGGACGTGTTACGGTTCAGATGCAAAGCATGCCCTTGCTGATCATCGGGCTTTGCCGGTTGGAGGACTTGCCCGCCGGCAGGGAGAAATTAATCGAGCGTCTGGAACGCAATGGACATATCTCTCACCTCAAGCTTGAGGATTTGACGATCGAACAAACAGCCGAGTTGACAAGTCGCGTCCGCCGAGGCGATCCACCTGATTCACTACTCTTGCAGCGTCTCTACCAAGAAACCGGCGGGAATCCACTCTTTATCATAGAAACGGTCCGGGCATTGGATGAGGGGCAGCGGCTACCCACCCTGCCGATCTCAAGTGGATCACGCCCGATCCTCAAAGTCCCGCTGAGTATTCAACGGGTGATTGAGGCACGGCTTGACCGCTTGCATCCGGACAGCCGGGAACTCCTGGCGACTGCATCTCTGATCGGTCGACCTTTTTATGCTGATCTGCTCCAGACGATCACCGAGCACGCCAGCGAGGAAATCGTTGCCTGGATCGAGGAGTGGACACAGCGAGGTTTAATCCGTGAGACCGACGGTTGCTATACCTTCACCCATGAGCGAATTCGTGAGGTGGCGCAATCCGGAATGAGCCAGGCCAGGATCCAATCCCTCTATCGTCGTATTGGAGAAGTCTTTGCGCGGCTTTTTCCACCCGCTGATGATGCCACGCTGGCTTTCTACTTCAGCCGCAGTGATCAACCCTTGCTGGCGCTCGCGCATTTCGCCCGGGCAGGCGAACAGGCATTAAACATGAGGTCATACCAAGAAGCGCATCAATTCGGACTGCGGGCGATAAATCTGCTCAGCCGCATGCCCAGTTCAAACCACCGCGCCCAGCGTATCGATCTCAATTTACAGCTTGCCCAGGCATATGCCTTCACCGGCGAGCTTTCCCAGGCGCTTGAGATCCTCAACAAAACCGAAGAAATGGCCTCGGTGGAAGATGAACGCGAACGCCTCGGCAAGGTATATCACCGATCTTCGCAATATTTCTGGCTGCTGGGTCGCCCCAATGTCGCTGGTGATTATGCGCGACGTGCGCTGCGCATTGCCGAGGCGTGTGATAACGAGGCACTCGAACAAGGAGCGCTCCGCATGTTAGGACGCGTGAGCATAGCACTCTCCGCTTTCGATGATGCCATCGCCTATTTCCAACGCTACGTGGGAGAATCCGAGACTGCCCTTGCTTTTCGTCTGGCCGCCATCCATGGATATCTGGGAGTAGCCTATTCACGTGTCGGCGCCTGGGAATCCGCCTACCAAGCTGCCCAGAAAGGGCTCGACCTGGCCTTAGCTGAGGGTGCACCGCAGACGATAGAGTTTGCCAGCATGCAGTTGGCTTTTATTCATGCCGACCAACAAGACTGGGCGGGCTGCCTGCACACGATTGATTCAACCGATATACCTGCCAAGCCAGATGACCAACTGGCACCCCACGAATTCATGTTGTACAGCCTGCGCGGGCGGGCATTGGCCCATCTCGGCGAAGCCTCCACCGGCGTGGCCTTGATCCGATCAGCGCTGGCTTGGTCCGAGAGGTCTGGCTACCGGGTATTTGACTACCTCCCCCAACTCTTCTTGGCCGAGGCTCTGGAATTGGGAGGGCATAGCAGCGAAGCAGCCCGGGTGGGCGAGCAAGCCCTGGAGAAAGCCGTCGACCGTGGCAATCGCTGGGCTAGCGCCATCACGCGGCGCACACTAGCAGATATCGAAACCCATCAGCCATCACCCAATTGGGAACGCATCGAAAGCCTGCTGATCGAGTCGATGCAAACCTTACGTCAAGTTCGAGCACGTCCCGACCTGGCCCGGACATACCTCGAATTACGCCGTTTATATGATCGTGTGGGCCAGGCAGCATGGGCGGTGGATTGCCACTTTCGCGGCACCGTCATCTACGAGGAATTGGGTATGACAGCCGAGTTACAGCGGGCTCTGGGCAAAGCCGCTGGTGATCGCCTGGGTGCGGAGGTGATCAGCCAGGTCAAACTGCGTGGCCCCAACGATCCGGGCCCCTGAGACTAATTCTTCCCGGTGGCTTTCAGCCCATGAGAGCAATCATCGCCCCCATTCCATCGTTACGTACACCCCCTGCAACTTCCCCTGGCTTAAGACACTCCGATTAATCTCTCTTTTACCACCAACATCTTGAACAAATGAACACCTCCAAAAGGACGGCGCGTCCCTGATTTGTGACATCGAGCGCTCTCGTTGCGTTAACGCCTGCTTTAACGCTTCGATAGCGGCACGCGACCTAGAATGGCATCAGAAGCCTTGGAGCGGCGATGCTACGTGGATTTCGCAGTGAACTTAATAGCAGTCAGCTGGGCGTAGGGGAAACCCAGCTTCAAGTTGAGAATGTCCACCTTCAATTTGGCGGTTTGATCGCTCTTCTCGACGTAAGCTTAAAGGTACGCCAGAGCGAGATCCTCGCCATCATAGGACCCAATGGTGCGGGCAAGACCAGCCTCTTGAACTGTGTTAGCGGATTGTACCGGCCAAGAGAGGGGCGGATCGTCTTTAACAATGGAGGCGGTCACGAACTTACCCAAATCCCCCCACACCGCATCGCCAATCTGGGTGTAGCACGTTCTTTTCAGAATATTGAGCTCTTCCGTCATATGACCGTCCTGGATAACCTGCTGGCCGGCTGCCACGTGCACATGCGCGTGAGCTTACCATTGGCGATGTCCTATTGGGGCCCCGCAGAACGTGAGCAAATACAATTTCGCAATTTTGTTGAAGACATCATCGACCTGTTGGAGATTGAAGCCATACGCAAACAAACGGTTGCATCGCTACCCTATGGGCTGCAAAAACGGGTTGAATTAGGCCGGGCTCTGGCGATGAAGCCCGCAATCCTATTGCTCGATGAACCGATGGCTGGCATGAACGTCGAAGAGAAAGAGGACATGGCACGCTTCATTCTCGACGTGAATGAGGAACATGGTGTCACCATCGTATTGATAGAGCATGACATGGGCGTGATCATGGATATCAGTGATCAGGTCGTCGTGCTGAACTTTGGGCGCAAGATCGCCGAAGGCACTCCAGATGAAATTCGTCACAACCAGGACGTGATCCAGGCCTACCTGGGCGAGAGTTGAGCATGGACGTGGACTCACAGCAAGAAACCCCTCAAGCGGAGACGCTCCCCCAATTCCTTTTCCAACACGCTGCAGTTAACCCTGACGGTCCGGCGCTGCGCGAACGTATTTATGGGATCTGGCAAGAATTGAGCTGGTCTGAGTACGCGGATCAGGTACGTAATTTCGGGCTGGGACTCACGCAGCTTGGCCTTCAGCCTGAACATACTATCGCCATCATTGGCGACAATCGACCCGAATGGGCCATTGCCGAGCTAGCCGCTCAGTCTCAAGGCGCGAAGTCCATCGGCATCTATCAGGACGCTGTCGTCAAGGAGGTCGAATATATCCTGACCCATGCGGATGTTTCCTTCATCATCGTCGAGGACCAGGAACAGGTCGATAAGATCCTTGAGATGTGGCCTAAATTGAACGGCGTGAAAAATGTGATCTACTTCGACCCCAAGGGACTGCGCAACTACACCGAAGAATTCTTGCTCTTCTTCCCCGACGTTCTGGAGATTGGCCGGGCTTATGACCTTGATCACCCGGGAGAGTTCGAAACGCGTCTGCGAAAGGGGAAGGCCTCTGATCTGGCCATCCTCTCCACCACCTCGGGCACGACCGCCAACCCCAAGCTAGCCATACTTACCCATGGCAATCTCATCAGCATGGGACGCAATTTGCTCGCCATTGACCCTCTTGAGGCCGGGGATGAATTTGTCTCCTTCCTGCCTCTGGCCTGGATCGGAGAGCAAATGATGTCCCTCGCCTGTGGACTCCAGGTTGGTTTCACCATCAACTTTCCGGAGGAGCCTGAGACTGTCCAGGGGGATTTACGTGAGATTGGCCCTCAAACGATGTTCAGTCCGCCGCGCATCTGGGAGAGCCTTATCAGCCAGATTCAGGTCAAGATGGAAGACAGCACCCGCCTGAAACGCTGGTTTTTCAAGAAGGCCATGGTAATAGGCGATGAAATGTCCGATCTCCGCTTCCAGAAGAAAGCTCCCGGGCTTTGGTTGCGGATCCGTTATCGGCTGGCGGATTGGCTGGTTTTCAACGAGATCAAAGATCAATTGGGTTTACGGCGCTTAAAGCGAGCCTATACAGGTGGGGCTGCCCTGGGACCGGATGTCTTCCGCTTTTTCCATGCACTCGGCGTCAACCTGAAGCAAATCTACGGGTCGACCGAGATCAGCGGCATCGCCGTGGTGCACCGCGACGGCGATGTTAAGTTTCAAACCGTCGGGACTCCCATCCCCGAGACAGAGATCCGCATTGATGACAGTGGCGAGATCTTGCTCCAATCCCCGGCAGTGATGCAGGGCTACTATGCCAATCCCGAGGAGACCGGAAAGAGCCTCAAGGATGGTTGGCTCTATTCAGGAGATGCCGGTTATTTCGATGAGGACGGCCACCTGGTCGTGATCGACCGCGCCAGCGATGTGATGACGCTCCATGACGGCACCAAGTTCAGCCCGCAATTTATCGAAAACAAGTTGAAGTTCAACCCCTACATTAAAGAAGCCGTGGTATTCGGTGGGGATTGGCCCTTCGTCACCGCGGTGATCAACATCGACTTTGCCAATGTGGGCAAGTGGGCTGAGAACAATTTACTGGCGTACACAACCTATACGGACCTGGCACAGAAGGATGAGGTTTACGAGCTCATCCGTGACCATGTCGAGACTGCCAATCGGGATCTCCCCCAGGCTGCAAGGATCCGGTGCTTCCTGCTCCTGCATAAGGAATTGGATGCCGATGACGCCGAACTTACACGTACCCGCAAGGTTCGGCGAAGGCTGATTGCACAGCGTTACGACAACATCATCTCAGCCCTTTACGGGGAGAATCCCTTTATCGATATCGAAACCACGATCACCTACCAGGATGGGCGCACAGCCGAACTCAAAACCCGGCTGCATATCGAAACCATGGCCGATCCCAATCCAGTGATGGAGTAAAGATGGACCTATTTATCCAGCTCACCCTGACCGGCTTGACCAACGGCGCCATCCTGGCACTGGCTGCGCTCGGTTTTGTCCTGATCTATAAGGCCAGCGATGTGATTAACTTTGCGCAAGGTGAGTTCATGCTCGTCGGGGCTTACGTGATCTTCGCCATGATCGCGCAGTTTGGACTCGTATGGCCTGTCAGCCTGGCGATCACTGTCGTTATTGCTGTGCTCCTGGGGGCTTTGGTCGAGAGGTTGGTCTTACGGCCCTTGATCGGGGAGCCGATCATCTCGGTGATCATGGTGACGATCGGCTTGAGCAGCCTGCTGCGGGCGATTGTAAGCACCATCTGGGGCAATCAACCCAAGGCTTTTCCGACCTTCATCGCCAGCCATCCCGTTCGGATCTTCAATGCCACGATCGGTGCGGACCGGATCTGGGCGATTGTGATTGCGGTGGTCATGCTGGGGTTCTTTTCCTACTTCTTCCGGCGGTCGCGCGAGGGTATCGCCATGCGCGCTGTGGCCGACGACCAGCAAGCCTCCCTGAGCATGGGTATCAGCGTCAAGAAGATCTTCGCCTGGGCCTGGGCCATCGCCGCCGTAACGGCGGCTTTTGGTGGCGCCTTGATCGCCAACATCGTCGGCGTCAGCGGTGAGCTCAGCGGATTCGGATTGCGGGTTTTCCCCGTGGTCATCCTGGGAGGACTTGATTCGATCCCTGGGGCGATCATTGGCGGTGTGATCATCGGATTGCTCGAGGCATACACCGGGGGCTATATCGGGCAGGGCCTCAATCAGGTGCTGCCCTTCATCATCCTGATTGTGATTCTGCTGATCAGGCCCTATGGGCTCTTCGGCCAGGAGATCATCGAACGAGTCTGATGCTTACATGATGTACAGGTTGAGGTGACATGGAATCGGGAATCTTTCACACCACCTATCGCAGTGACATGGCCTTACGGCGCACCTACGCCCAGAAGATCCGCATCACACTGCTGCTGCTGTTTATCGTGGCGTTTCCATTCTTTACGACCCGCTATGGACTCACCCTGGCAAACCAGGTGGGAATTGCCACCGTCGGTGCCATCGGACTAAACATCCTGGTCGGCTACACTGGCCAGATCAGCCTGGGACAAGGTGGTTTCATGGCTGTGGGCGCCTATGCCGCCGGGATTCTCACAGCTCGCCTTGGTGTTCCCTGGTATGGGTCGATCCTGATCGCCTGCTTCGTGACGGCCGTTGTGGGGACCATCTTCGGCATCCCCTCCTTACGCTTGAAGGGGCTTTACCTCGCCATCGCCACCCTGGCGGCACAGGTGATCATCATCTGGGTCGTCACCCACTGGGATGTGGTTACAGGTGGCGTGGATGCTCTGGTCGTTCCAAACCCGATGTTATTCGGCATGCAAATGAACACCGATTTTCGCTTCTATTGGGTCATCTGGGGCAGCGCCGGGATCACGGCCATGCTGGCGGTGAACCTCTTCCGCACCAAATACGGCCGGGCGTTTATCGCCGTGCGGGATCAGGATATCGCCGCCCAGGTGATGGGGGTGAATATCTTCCGCTACAAGCTGCTGGCCTTCGCCATTTCCTCATTCTTCGTCGGTTTGGCCGGAGCGTTGACAGCCCATTACCGCAGCATCGTCACCTGGGAGCGCTTCACTATTGAAGTTTCTGTGCTCTATCTAGCGATGATCATCATCGGTGGCTTGGGCTCGGTCTCCGGTTCCTTTTTCGGAGCAGCCTTCATGACCCTCTTGCCCACCCTGCTGACCAATATCGGCCGGGCGATGAAATCAACCTTCCCCTTCATAGACGCCGTTATCCCCTTCATACAACAAGCCACCTTCGGACTCGTCATCATCCTGTTCTTGATATTTGAACCGGAAGGGTTACAGAAGATGTGGCGTGATGTTAAGGATTATTTCCGACTATGGCCGTTCAGCTACTGAGAGAGGATAAAGGAGGTGGAAAAGAAGAGAAAGAAAGGAAGGCTTGACGTGAGCGGTAGAGGAGATGCAGCAGTAAGCAGATTTACCTGGCATCCTGTGTTCACTCTCAACCTTCGTCTCACAAACTTCACAGATAACCATTATTGATAGTCTAACGTTGAAGGAGGAAGAAGTAATGAAGCAAATAAAGCGAATATTGCCCGCCTTTCTGACCGGACTGATGTTGGCCTCTATCCTCCTCTCAGCATGTGGGCCAGGGGGTGGCGGTGAGGCAGAGCCGATTAAAGTCGGTGCGATCCACGATCTCACCGGGCCGACCTCGGATGTTGGAACGCCCTATGCTGAAGGGTTGAAAGCCTATGTCGCCTGGCGTAATGAAAATGGTGGCATCAATGGGCGGCCGCTTGAATTGATCTCTGCGGATTACGGCTATGCCGTAGATGTGGCCGAACAGCTCTACACGCAATACGTAGGAGAGGGTGTGGTGGCCTTCCAGGGTTGGGGCACCGGCGATTCGGAGGCGCTGCGCTCGCGCATCGCCGCTGACAAGATCCCCTTCATGTCGGCCTCCTACTCTGCCAACCTGCTTGATATGGAAGCCGCACCGTACAACTTCATGATCGGTACATCCTACTCGGATCAGGCGGTGATCGCCCTGCGCTGGGCCCAGGAGGATTGGGCGGCGAGTGGTGGCAGTGGCCAACCACGTGTGGCCTTCATCCATCACGACAGCCCCTTTGGGCAATCACCGATCCCAGATGCCGAGGCCTACGCCGCAGCTGAGGGCATTGAATTTACCAGCTTGCCCATGCCCGGTGGCGTGACCGATTACGTGGCTGAACTGGCGCAAATCCAACAATTTGATGCCAATTACGTGGTCGTACATACCGTATCGAGCCCGGCGGCAGTGCTCTTGAAAGATGCCCAGAGCCAGGGCTACAAAGACCGCATGAAGTTCATCAACCTGAACTGGTGCGCCGATGAAATCTTTATCGAGCTGGCCGGTGATGCAGCCGAGGGCGTTGTGGGTGCAATCCCCTTCACACCGCCCAGCTCCCCGGTGGGGGGACACGGTGATCCCGATGCCTGGTTGCAGAAGGAGGGTTCGTCCCTGCTTGAAAAGGGACTCCATTACTCCCAGGGTTGGTGGACCATGGCGGTAATGGCCGAGGGCATCCAGCGTGTCCTCGATGCGGGAGATGAGCTCACGGGCGAGAATGTCCGGGCTGCGCTGGAGGGCATATCTAATTTTGATACAGGCGGTGTCACGGCACCGATCTCCTTCTCTTCCACCAGCCATAAGGGCAACGACGAACTGCGCTTGTTCGTTGTCGAGGGGGGGATGTGGGAGCAGGTCAGCGACTACATCTCTGCCGGTTCATAATCGTTTTCAGGGGTTGGCGCT
>JBFFQB010000069.1:0-17800 GCA_041573795.1 Anaerolineales bacterium | reverse complement strand
GGTTTCGGCGATCGAACCGGGTTCAAAGGCGCCGAGCCGGAGGATGGCGGCAAGATAGTGATCTTCAAAGGGAAAAACCACGGTCTGCCATACGTCTTGCAGTCCCATGGGTAAACTTGCGAATGGCCGCGAAAACCCTTGCACGCCATCCACGCTTAGCATGCCCGCCATGGATTTCTGACGAAGAGCGTCGCGATCCTCTTCTGTTGCGAACACATCGTACTCGGTACCAGCTGCGAAATTGTAGGTGGCATAGATGAGAACGGCATCGCTCCAGCCAGCACCCGCGTAGCGCGACTCGAAACCCAGGCTCAGCATGCGCCCGGAAAGAGCAGTCCCCGATTTACTGTACCAATCGGTGATGACGAACGGTGCGCCCCAGTCCGGGGGAAGACAGATCGTTTCAATTCCCATCAGGAGCAGGACTTTATCGAGTTGACCCTCTGAAAGGGTGTAACGCGGTTGATCTCCTTTTGGGGTGCTGGCGCTTGCGATTTCATGCCGCTCAAAGGCCATCTGACAGGCCTGCTCGTCTGCAGTGCTTTCGGGGGTGTCATAGCGTGGGCTGGATAGCGGTGTTGCGGGTGAGGTGCTCTTTTCCGTCGTGGGTTCGACGACTTCCTGCGAGATCCGACTGGCGCACGCGGCAACGAGTATCAATGTAAGGCCCACAAACATCAATCGATAGTTCAGAACGCGGTTTCGTGGCATGTTTCTTTGTTGTCTCCTATGAAATGTATGAAATCCTATCGCTTCACGCCAATCACCAGGTAAGGTGTTGCGATTTCAAACAGGGATCCGTGTCTCCTGATCTGTGATCAAAGCACTAATTTCAAGTGGTTCACCTTTATTGGGATCCCTTAGCATTGTGAGGGCCTCAGTCGGGCAGGTCGAGACGCAAACCCCACACCCCATGCAGATGCTTCGATCGACCTGAACCGAATTACCTCTCTCTGAAATCGCGTCAAATGCACAGACCTCAACGCAATCTCCACACCCGAGGCAACTTTGCACATCGATCTCGATGCTGTAACCCGAGGCGGCGAGCAGTGGGGTACCATTGCGCCGGGCTTGCATCGCGCCGCAACAGCAGGCGCAGCAGTTGCAGATCACATAGAACCTTCCCAGCGTAGCATCTTTGAAGAAAGCCTGATGGACACGCCCGCGCTGGTGTTCACGCTCAAGGATCTCACAGGCTTCATCGGCATCGATCCAGCGGGTTTTCTCGGGGTGATGCTCGGCAATGAAGCTGGCAAAGGGCTCTCCTATGATGAGACATACATCCAGTGGTTGGCAGGCGTGGGCGCGTGCAGATCGGCAAGGGCAGTCGATCACGACGATGTGGTCCGGATCTCGCAGGACGATGTCGCGGGCATACGGATAGGGGATGACCTGTTCGAGGTCCCGCAGGTCGATATCCTCCTGGACGCTAACGAGCTGCCGGGCAGCGTCCGTCCGGAGAACCTTGCCGTGGTAGACCTCTGCAATCTTCGAGTTTCCCCCGGATGAATCTATAGGGGGGGATTCGCCAGGTTGGAAGGTTCGCCGTACGGATTGGATCAGGCGGTTGATCCAATGTTCACCCAGGCCTATGGCGATGTAGGTGTAAGCCCAGCGCAGGTAGATATAGCCATGCAATGTGTCAAGAGTCGTGAATCCTGGTGTACGTCTGGCTTCTTGCAGGAAGGCGCGCGTAGAGGGACGGATCCCTTTGCGCCTGCTTAACTCCTCTACCTCAGTGCGGTTCATCACAAAGCCTTTCGCGAGACTTCAGGTGCCAATGTTGGTGCATCTTTTCCGCGCTTCTCCTGAAGTCTTTTTCTCAGCAGGTGCGCCCAGCCCTGTGCGCGCTCGATCTCGCCTTCATAGAGCGGCCCCTGGCGGTCTTTCACGAAGAAGGTCTCCGGCGGGCCGAGGCGCTTTCCGCCCAATTTGCGCAGCTTGCGAGCCAGCTTGGGTGCGGCAGTGAAGCGCGCCAGCCATTCGGGTGAGTTGCGGTCAGCCATCTTATAGGAAGTATCAAAGGCAGCTACTGCTTTGCCCCGCAAGATGCGGCGGGGGAGTTGGTTAAAGAGGGGACGCACGTCCTCTGGCAGGTTCATGCGGTGCGTCGGTGTGCCCATCACCACAAGGTCAGCCCTGGCTAAATTTTCAGGTTGGACTTGGTCGTACGCCAGAAGTTCTACCTTTCCAGCGCTTCGAAGCGCTTCGGCGATCGTCTGTGCGACCATCTGGGTGTGTCCAAATTTGGAGAAGTAGACTACGACGGCGTTCATGAGATTTCCTTTCTCGATTTTTCGTTCATCGATCCGCTTGGAGTGCGCTCAACGCGAATTCTGCGACTTCGCCCGGGTCGATCCAGGGTCGTCCATGCTCATCCACCTGGGAACAGGTGCCCAGGTAGGTCGCCATGAGTAAACCTGAAGTGCTGCCAGGGTCGACCTGACGGAACACGCCAGCCTGGATCCCGGGTGCGAGGATCTCTGCATGCACAAGCTTGAACATCGGTTCGTAAGCGGCGTACATGGTGTGCTTAAAGACGAGGTTGGCACTATTCAACGTGGTGATAAGAATGCGCGCCTCGGCGACATTCTTTGTCACCCAGGCGAAGCCCGCTTGATAGAAGCGGATGAGGCGCTCAGTGGGGTCCCTGGTCTGCCTAACCGCCGTAGCTACCTGTTGATAATGATCATCACTGATGTAATCGATCAAGGCCAGCATCAGTTCTTGTTTACTCTCGAAGTAGTTATAGATCGTACCTTTCGCAAAGCCTGCTGCGCGTGAGATCGCATCCACTTTGGCACGGTCATAGCCGAATTCCGCGAAAGCTTGTATCGCTGACGTCAAGAGGGAATGCCGGGTCTCGGTTTGGATCTGCTCACGCTGGTCTTCTTTGGGGCGGGGCATAGGGTTCTCCAGAATTAATATGGGTGACCGGTCACCCATATTATAAGAAGATTGCCCTATTTGTCAAGGGGAAAAATTCTCGGGGCTTTGGTCAATACGGTTATAATCCTCCATATTCGTTCCCCCGAGCGATAAATCGCATGATCGAGGAAAGACGAGTGAATAGGAATGGATTCGTACCCGCTATCCGCTTAGATCAGAAAGGGTGTCATTCCAAAGGGAGTTCCCAATGACTCCAAAGAAGAAGGAAGTTGCCCCTGAAGATTTGCAGGCCGAGTATCAGCAGCTGCGTGAAGAAATGGAAACCAGGACTGCTGAGTTAGCTGTCTTAAGGGCCATCCAGGAAGGGTTGGCGGCGGGTCAGGATATCGATTCGATTTTCGAATTGGCGGGCGAGAGCATCGCCAAGATCTTCCCCGGGGAAGGCATCGCCCTCTATACCTATGATCCGGAGACGCACTGGGGGGAAGCCAAGTACATCCTCGAGGATGGCGTTCGCCATTATCCACCACCCTTCGAATCGGGACCGATTGGCAAGAAAGCTGCGAAGACCAAGCAACCCATCGTTATCTCCAATAAAGCGGAATATGAAGCCATAGGCGCCACAATAATTGAGGGAACTGCTCCATCCCTTTCAGGCATCTATACCCCTTTGATCGTTCATAACCGACCGGTTGGTGCCTTGAATATCGAAAGTACGACCCGCGAAAATGCCTTCGACGAGGGAGATATCCGACTGGTAACCACAATTGCCGGATCCCTCAGCGTGGCGCTTGAAAATGCCCGTCTTTATGATGAGACCCAACAGCGCGCTTCAGAGTTAGCGATCATCAACAGCGTACAGGAAGCTTTGGCCTCCAAGTTGGAGATGGAAGCGATCTATGATCTGGTCGGTAGCAGGGTGCAAGAAATTTTTGACGCCCAGGTCGTGGTCATCAGTCGCTTCGATCGGTCCACCAAGCTCAACCACTATGAATTTGCGATCGAGAAGGGCGAGCGTTTGTCAATCCCCCCGCAGGCCTTCAACACGATTACGGAAGATTTTATTGCGGCAAAAGAAACCTTTCTCATGAATGATGGGGTTGCAAAATGGATGGAGGCTGGTGGGGCCTCGGTTGTCGCAGGAGAACAACCCTTATCGGTATTATCTGTCCCGCTTATCCAGGATGATCAGGTTTCCGGTGCGGTTAGCCTTCAAAATGTCAGCAAAGAGAATGCCTTTGATCCTGCAGATGTGCAATTACTTGAGACGCTTGCTGCGAGCCTCAGTGTGGCGCTGGAAAACGCACGCCTATTCGATGAGGTCCAGAGAAGCAACCTCGAGCTGAGCGAAGCACTCGAGACCCAGACAGCGACGAGTGAGATCATGCAAGTCATGGCAGCCTCGCAGGCAGAAATTCAGCCTGTTCTCGATTCTGTTGCCCAGAATGCAGCCCGTCTCTGTGAGGCCGATGATGTGCAAATATATCAGGTCATGGAAAATGCTCTCTACCAGGTTGCACACTTTGGACCTCTGCCCGGTTTGAAGGATGGCGAGTCGCTTCCTCTCGTCCCCGGATTAATCACTGGCCGAGCCGTTCTCAATCGTGAGACGATCCATATAGAAGACACCGCCGCGATCTCCAAAAAAGAGTATCCAGAGAGTGTCAAACTTCAGAAACGACTTAAACACCGAACGACGATCGCTACACCCCTGGTGCAGGAAGGTGATGCGATTGGCGCGATTGTTGTCCGACGCAACCGGGTAAAGCCCTTCTCCAACAAGCAGGTTGCCATCCTTTCGACCTTTGCCTACCAAGCTGCCATCGCCATCGAGAACGTACGTCTGTTCAACGAAACAACTCGTTTGTTGAAGGAAACCGAGGAACGCAACGCCGAATTGGCGATCATCAATAGAGTGCAGACTGCACTCGCAACGAAGCTGGATATGCAGACAATTTTCGAACTGGTGGGTGATCAAGTTCATGAAGTTTTCCCAGAAGCCCAGGTCGTTGACATCTTGAGCTATGACCCTGAAACGGAGCTTTTCCATCCACGTTATGTGATCGAACGGGGCCAACGTTATGAGGTTGATCCATGGCTTGCGCGTGGTTTTCGAAAGCATGTTGTTGAGACCGGTCAATCGTTGGTGATCAACACCGATATGGAAGAAAAGGCGAAAGAATACGACAACGATTGGGTTATAGTCGGTGAAGAATCAAAATCCTGGGTTGGGGTCCCTATGAAGGTCGGGGATCAAGTCACTGGGGTGATCAGTCTGCAACACATTGATCGAGAGAATGCATTCAGTGAATCGAATGTTCGTCTACTTCGAACGTTGGCCAATTCGATGAGCGTTGCACTTGAGAATGCTCGTCTTTTCAAGGAGACCGAAGAACGCAACACCGAGTTAGCGATCATCAATACCGTTCAACGTGCATTGGCTGAACATTTGGATATCCAGGGTGTTTATGAAGCCGTAGGAGAGAAATTGCGGGAGATCTTTGATACCCAGATCATCGCAATCTACACGGTCGACCTTGAAAGCAAGATCATCACCACTGCCTATGCCTATGAAAAAGGGCGTCGTTTCGAGCCGGACAGCATCCCCTTCAGCTCGCTGCACGATCATTTAATTGGCCTGAACGACACCTATGTCTTCAATGGCGACTTTCCCGAGTTTGCAGCGAAATTTAAGGATTATCGGGTTTCAGCAGGCGAGTTACCAAAATCTCTGGTTGGGGTACCGGTTGGTAGGAAAAGAGGGGCTAAGAATATTATCTCGCTGACACTGCAGGATATTAATGGCGAGAAGGTCTTCAGCCCTTCGGAGGTTCGACTGCTTGAGACACTGGCAAACAGTATGAGTGTCGCCCTGGACAATGCCCGTTTATTTGATGAAACCCAGCGCCTGCTAAAGGAAACCGAGCAGCGCGCGGCTGAGCTGCAAATCATCAATAGTGTGCAGGAAGGCTTGGCTTCCAAGCTGGAAATGCAGGATATCTACGATCTCGTCGGCGATAAAATCCGGGAAACCTTTAAGGCAGATACAGCCTATATCGCCTTTCATGACATCGAGAGAAATCTGATCGCGGTTCCCTACTACACTGAAAAAGGTGTACGTCACGTATTAACCGACCGCCCCTATGGTCAGGGTCTGGCTGAGATCATGATTGAAACAGGGGAGCCGCTCCTGCTCCACACCTATCAAGAAATCACAGGCGCGGGAGCCTATGTTGTTGCGTCCCCTGGATCGGATCAGGATCTCAATGAGTCGTTTCTCGGTGTACCCATCTTCCGCAATGGGAAAGCTATCGGCGCAACAAGCGTGCAGAGCTACGAACAATACGCCTATGACGAAAACGACCTGAGCCTGCTGCAGACGTTGACCAACACCATGATCGTTGCGATCGAGAATGCGCGGCTGTTCAACGAAACTCAACGCCTATTGCAAGAAACGGAACAGCGAGCGGGCGAATTAGCCGTGATGAATACGGTGAGCCAGGCAATGGTGGCTGAGTCAGAGCTGGAGGCACTGATCCATTTGATGGGTGAACAGATGCGTGAGACGTTTGAAGCCGACATCGTTTACATCGCATTACTGGATCCCGATAGAAACATGATTAGCTTTCCCTACACCTATGGGGAGGAATTCACGCCCATTGCTTACGGTGAAGGTCTAACCAGTAAGATCATTCAGCGAGGTGAGCCGTTGCTGATCAACAAGGACATGGACAAACGCCGGGCAGAGATGGGGGTAACTCGAGTAGGTATTGGTGCGAGTTCCTACCTGGGTGTTCCAATACAGATGGGTGAACAAACCTTTGGCGTGATCAGCGTGCAGAGCACAAGCGAGGAAGGCCGCTTCGACCAAAGTGATTTGCGTTTGCTCAGCACGATTGCCGCCAATGTCAGCGCAGCGTTACGCAATGCACAGCTCTTTGACGAGATTAAACGTCGCAAGGAGTATTACGAGGCCATTATTGAAAACAGTCCGGCAGCGATTGTGATATTAAATTTAGAGGCAACCGTCACAGGCTGGAACCCTGCAGCCGAAAAATTGTTTGGCTATACCGAGTCGGAAGCATTAGGTCAAAACATCGATGACCTGGTGGCGAGTTCTGATGAACTCCACGACGAAGCCGTTCGCTATTCGCAGCGGGCTCTGGTAGAAAAGCAGGTACACCTAATCGCCAGACGAACACGCAAAGATGGCTCGTTGGTCGAAGTCGAGGTATCAGGGTTGCCTGTGTTCGTTGACGGTAAACATGTCGCCTTTATTGCTATCTACCACGATGTGACCGAGCTGCAGCGGGCCCGGCAAGAAGCTGAGCAGGCCAATCAAGCCAAGAGTACTTTCCTGGCCAATATGAGCCATGAGTTGCGGACCCCGCTCAACGCCATCATCGGTTTCTCCCGGATCGTGCGTCGAAAGGGCGAAGGTCTCCTACCGGAGAAGCAGATCGAGAACCTGGAGCACGTGCTTGTGAGCGCAGAGCACCTCCTTGGTCTGATCAATACGGTGCTGGATATCTCTAAAATCGAAGCCGGGCGCGTCGATGTCAAACCAACGAACTTTGCGCTGCCACCCCTGGTCGAGTTCGCCGTCGATACAAGCCAGCCGTTGCTGCGTGACGGTGTTTCACTGAGGACTGATCTTAAAGCGGATATGCCCGATTTGTATTCTGACGAGGACAAGCTCAAGCAGATCCTGCTCAATCTGATCAGCAACGCGGCTAAATTTACGCATGAGGGTGAGATCATCCTCGCCTCTGGCTTTGATGAGGAGCGATTCTACATCGATGTGAGTGACACCGGGATTGGGGTTTCCGAGGATTCGCTCCCGCGCATTTTTGAGGACTTCCAACAGGCCGATACCAGCACGACGCGAGAGTACGGCGGAACAGGCCTGGGTCTCCCTATCAGCCGCAGCCTGGCAAGATTGCTTGGTGGCGATCTGACTGCCTGCAGTATCGAAGGGGAGGGATCGATTTTTACCCTTTCCCTTCCGCTGCGTTATTCTGAGTCTAAGCACGGTAAAGCTGAGATTGGTGCTGAGGTGGGTGGTTGAAGACCCTGCTGATCGTTGAGGATACAAAACTCAACCTTGATTTGCTCACTCAACTCCTGGAGGATGAGTTTAATCTCATCATTGCTAGAAATGGAGAAGAGGGAGTTCAATCGGCGCAGTCTGCGAGACCAGATCTGATCTTGATGGATATGTCCTTGCCGATCAAGGACGGGTGGACCGCTATCGTCGAAATTAAGGCTATCCCGGATCTGGCTGCGACGCCGATCATCGGTCTCTCTGCGCATGCCATGGCCATTGATCGACAGAAGGCGCTGGAACATGGATGCGATGAGTATCTCACCAAACCGTTTGATGAAAATCTGCTCTTCGACGCGATCCAGCGACTGATTGGAGTGTAGCAACTATGCCTACCAGGCAGTCTGCCAAATTCAGTGAAGCTCAACACAGTAACGACCATAAGCCGCAAATCCTCCTGGTTGACGATGAGCCTCTTAATCTCGACGTTCTCGAGCAAGAACTAAGTGGATTAGATCTGCTCATCCACACGGCGAAGGACGGTCGTGAGGCGCTGGATCAGATTGCAACATCACCCCCGGATATGATCTTCCTGGACTTAATGATGCCGGTCCTGGATGGCTTTGGCGTGCTTGATGCACTCCAGGCGAATAGCGCATGGCGGGAGATCCCCGTCATCATTATTTCAGCTGCGAACGACTTAAAAAATATTGTCCGTGGGATTGAAATGGGCGCGATGGATTTCCTCCCGAAGCCCTTTGAACCCGCGCTCCTCAAGGCCAGGCTCGGAGCAGGCCTTGAGAAGAAACGCCTACGAGACATGGAACAACTGTACACGAACTCGTTGGAGCGTGAACTGGAAATTGGGCGGGAAATCCAGGCTGGTTTTCTTCCGAAAGTCATCCCCCAACCACAAGGGTGGAAGATCAAAGCCCATTTCCAGGCGGCCCGGGAGGTCGCAGGTGATTTTTATGATGTCTTCAAAATAGGACCTGCAAAGATCGGGTTCATGCTTGGTGATGTGACCGATAAAGGGGTGGGTTCGGCGTTGTATATGGCGCTTTACCGCACGATCCTGCGGTCTTCCATGTTGTCGGATTCGTTCGCACAGGATCCCAATGCGGCCGACTGTGCCACCCCGGAAGATTGTGTGCTGCAGGCGATCCAACTCGCAAACCGCTACATCTGTACGCTGCATGATTCGGCCATGTTGGCCTCAGTCTTCTTTGCCGTTCTGGATACCCATTCCGGACAGCTCTGCTACGTGAATGCCGGGCATGACCCACCCTGCCTTTTGCGCCAGAATAAAATAGAGCAACAAATCCAATCGACGGGTCCGCTCGTCGGTGCGATTGAAAATGCCGTCTACACGATTGAAACCCTGAGGCTTGCTCCAGGGGACACGCTGGTGATGTTCTCGGATGGGATACCGGACGCACAGGATGTGCGTGGTGAACGCTTTGGAATCGAGCGATTCCATGCCATTCTAATGGGTCCAAAGACCTCAAGCGCAGATCTCTTCCGCGCTGTCCTGCCTGCGCTTGAAAAACATATGGAAGGCACGCCACAATTTGATGACATCACCCTGGTGATCGTCAGCCGGAAGTAGCGACTGATCTGCCTAAGGGCTGAAGGAAGCCGACAGGCAAAGCAGACCCCCGGCGTGATTCACTCTGCGGCAACGCTCCAGATGTGCACAACAGCTGCGTTCATCTCGCCTTCCCCCAGACCCCGCTCGGTGATGAAAAGTCGGCCGTTGGTCGCATCGAATGCCATGCCCCCCATGTTGTAGCAGCACGGACTGGCGAGGAAGAGTTCCTCAGGTTCCCAGATAGCGTAGGGCAGCACGCTCCAGGGATCGATCTCCCCCAGGGCTGCCTGTCCCAGCGCCTGGGTGTCGTAGAGCAGGACCTGACGCCGATACGGTCCACAATGGTAGCCTCGATCTTCGTTACAGGTGAGATCACACTCGCCGGGTAGCGGTTCTACCCCGCACTCTGAATCATCCACCGGGTCGCCGCAGTAATAGCAGTTTGAGGCACCTTTGAGGCCTACAATGGCGATGGTCGCCCGGTCTCCAGCCTGGAGGAAGGCCGCCCCGGTCCAATCGTCACACATGCTGAAGCCGGGGAAGTCACAATCTGTCGCTTGACCCGCTACGCCAATGTCGGGTCCTGCACATCCGGGATACTTAACCCGGTAGTACAGCATCGGGATAGCGTCTAAATTCCCACCGGGATCGTCGGAATCCCATGCGTGGAATGCCATCAAGGTGGGACCTTGCGAGCCGCCGGCGATGGCGCCCTCCCCATCAAGGCCCGGACTGCCCGGTGGCGCTGTTCCGCGCGCCCGACCGGTGATGAGTGTACGTCCGCCTAAATATTGATCCGCGTATGCTTGCGGCACCGTGAACAGGTAGGATCCCATCTTGATGCCGTGAAAAGGCGGCTCCTCCGGTCCGACATGGAATACGCCATGAGCGTTTGAGCCATCCAGGTCGCTGAACCAAACGGTCGGGAAGGTGTCATCCCCAAAGCTTCCCTCTGGGTACCATTCGTTGAGCGAGCCATAAAGCTTATCCCCGCGCTGCGAGCCCTGCTGCGGAACATAGGCGATGTCGCTGACAAAGCTGTAGGCTTCGTGCACGGTCTGAACAAGACCACCATCAAAGATGGCCATCTCCTGGATGAAGGTAGCCAATGGCAGGTCTTCCCAGTTGCTCACCTTTCCAGGTTCTGGGATGGAGACCTCGCCAAAATAACCATTGCAGCCCTGGCTGCCCTCATAGCAGGGTTCAAAGGATCCATCAAGCAGACCCTGAAAACCGGTGACGAATAATGATCCCGCACCGCCATCCCCGGAAGGATAGAAATCCATCCCGAGTGCACCCCAGGCGAACTCGTCCGGCAATCGGAAGGCTCCCAGGTAGGTGAAATCCTCGGGCAGGAGGGCATTGGTGGGCACTGGACCGGTCCCCTGAGAGATAGTACTTTCTCCCTGCGAAACCTGATCACCTCCGCTCTCCATCACCTCGCCTTCGACAACGGTGTCATCTGGGACATCATCGGAGGGAAGGCCGGGATAATTGCAGCCAGAGAGGAGAACTATTATTAGGAGGCTTTGTATGGTGATACCTGTAAGGCAGTTGACCCATTTCATTGTCTTCCCTCCCTATGACCTGTATCGACATTGCTATCAGCCCACTTATGACTAATTCGTATCCTATATCGTCTCATCTTATATTGATCACCGATCTTGCCTGGCTTGATATTACTGACATACGAGATGTTATACGCAATTTGCTCGACCTGGCTCAATCAGATACACATGAGTGAAACTTTTCTCTCTCAATGACCGTGATTCAGCTTATTTGCCTGGTCACTCCACCCGGCAGATGTAATAAGAAAGGATCCAAGGTTCGGTCCATCCCTCACCCGAAGGATGTACAGATAAAGTATGTGGTGATGGCTCCCTTAAAACTGGCCAACAAGGGTTATGAATATTCGTTGTCCAGTGCGCCCCCCATTCATCGCTTGAGTCGTAGGAATTCGTCGCCGTGCCTAAACGATAAAGCGTTCCGCGTAATCTGAAATTCCCAGAAGCAGTGATCACTAAATGTTCATCACCTGAAATCGTGAAGATCTCGGATCGTTCTTCAGTAAGCGAACCAGCACCGAATGGGTTGTATTCATTTACGTAATCATATGTCCATTCGGCAACGGATTGGGAAAAACCGGCTGAAGCCACCTGGGCGATGAAGCCAAAAGAAAACTCCTCTGGATCTTCGATCCAGTACCCGAACGGATCACGTACTGGGTAATATTGGTGAGTTATTCTAGAGGTCGCAAGCTGCAATTGAACCGATCTTGGTACTTCAAAACTGTTATTCATACCATCGTGTTCGGCGATGTCATTATTCGGATCGACGATAACCGTGTAACCATCGGCGAGCATGGCTCTACGTTCGAGATCGAAACCAGGCCATTCGAAGACCACCGTTCTTCCACGGGGGATCGTACTGCCCGACCACCAGGTATCAGATGCCACCAGATACCGACCGTCTGGTAAATTGATACGGAAGTCCATATTCCGATTAATCATCGAGCCTGAGCCAATATTATCCACACTGATCAGGAGCCGCTCACCTTCATACTCATAGCGCACATCGGAGAGGGTTAAATCTGGTAAGGGAGGGCAGTAGGAAGCATGGATCGGTGCAGATAGCGTATCCTGAAATTCAAGGACTTGATTACCAGGATCAAGACGCACGCAAACACCTAGCGGGGGATCTGGTGCTAAATCGGGGTGTTGGACCATGGTTGTCATACCAAAAGGCAGGGAAAAATCCTCAAAGGTGTATACCCCGATTGGGATCCCTTCACCACCCGTTCTCGATTGCCAGAATACCGCCACGTCTAGGTCGTGACCCGACCAGGAGCCTGACCCATCATTGCCAATATAGATCTGCATCTGACCAGTCTCTTCATCAACCGTTAGATCATAGACAAATAAGTTGGGAAGCGCAGGATCTGCTCCCGCCTCACCCACTGGGCTTCCGAAAGCGATTTGTGTGGACACACGAACCCGGCAGCGTTCATTCGTTGAGTCGATAAAGAAGCTGGCATTCTCATCTAACTCTTCATAGCTAACAAATAGTTCACCTGCACAAGTAGTGTCATCGGGGTTAAACCATGTATCTTCATCTCGCAATTCAAATCCAAGTATTACGCCATGTCCTTGTCTGACTTCTGATAAGAAGTGGTGGAACAATCCATGATGGCCAATCCAACGGGAAATGTTGTATTCACGGTCCGACTCCAAACCGAGATACTCACAGTAACGCTCAGGAGCGCAGCGGCTATCAAAGCTCATCAGGTCTTCATCTACATAGAATGAACCATACATGGGTCCAACCCAACCATCATGGTCCTGGTCGCCACCAAGCTCGTAAGTTCGAAGTGTTTCAAACACAAATGATACAAGCCGATCACAGGCGGGATCGCCTATAGAGCCAGTCTCGTATGTCAGTAGATTGGATGGCAGCGACTCAGGACCATCTGGGTAGGGATGACGGAAAGCTGTGACATGGAACACATAGCGGTCTCCACAAGGGGGTGTGAACCATTCAACAGGGACATTTGTTTCTGGAGACCTTGCGGGTATGCTCCATAAAAAATTGCCGTTGAGGTACAGCCGAAAGCCATCAATGGGTTCTTCTTCCGGATCAGGGTTGTATTCCCAGGCAAGGATAGGTCTCCCAGGGGGCCGGTGCAGGTTCGTGGGAAAGGTCATCTCAGGATCCAAATATCGAAGGCGAGTTTCCCCCTCCGGACTCATTTGATGTACTGCATAGTCAAGGCTAAAGACACCCTCGCCGCCTACGCTTACTGCCCGTCGCTGCAATCCATCCCACTCATCGAACGTTACCGCGCGGTGGATCCGCCCGAGTTCAACAGCATCTCTCCCACCTCCGCGTACTCCCACGCAGGTAACATCAATTTGGAATAGATCACCACCCGTCCAATTGATCGTCATGGATTCATCTCCAGCAAAGTACGAAGCCACATCCCATTCGCCATCACCTAATGGAAGGAAAGATTCATCGGTTGAGTAATCCCAGTCCACGTCCGGGATCCAACGTGGAATGGAATCACCTACACCCAAATAGCAATGGAGTGATTCAAAACTAATATCTGAGTGTAAGCTGAGCATCTCTAGTCGGAGTGTAATTGGGTCACCTTCTCCCCTTGGAGGATTCAACAGCCGCATCGATCGGAATAGGGGAAATACATCAGTGAAAGTTCCAGGCTCGGCTCCGCCTGGAGAAGGCGCTGCTCCATCGGAGGTTGTTATGTCTTCATACGGATCAGTATGATCACTGTCCGTGCCGGCCACGCTATCCTCGGGAATCAATACATGTGCACCCAGATCCGGGCTGCTGCCCTCTAAGCCAGGATTAATTGCGAGCAGCTCTTCCTCGCTAAGATCCAGATGGCTTGAAATAGAAGCTAGAGTTTCGCCCTCCTCAACCAGGTAAGATATGCCAGCTGGAGAAGCTGGTTCTCCTATTACAGTTTTTATGGTAGCTGTGGCAGTAGATTCATGACCACCTTTGGATCTGGCACGGACCATAAGGATATGTGTCCCCGAAGAATCGGGACGCCAGCCAGTCTTCAATACCATGACACTCGGTGGTTTTTTTGTATCGGCCTCCTTTGCAGCGATATAGTTTCCATCCACCCACAATTCCATACGTTCAATCCCGCTACTCGCCCTTCCAGTGGCATGGACGGGGATGAATTGTCCCACTGGCGCACGCTCACCCGGGAAGGGGGCGATGATCTGAACGAGAGGTAGATCGTTCAATCTCTCGGAACGAAAGTGGCGGTAACCTAAACTAAGCCAGAGCAGGATTAGGAGTAAGAGCGTGAATAGGATGGCAGTGATCCAGTAGAAGATCTTACGTGCATCTCGCATGTCATATCCTCCTGAAGTTTGTGGAGTAGCTGGAGGTATGTACCCGCGTAAAAATTGGGTGATAGACCAATGTATTTAATGCCTTGCTGGGATTGCGAATGGTTGTTGCCGTTGGATTGGCACCGTAAGCGATCTTCATAGTTCGCCTCGATTGTGGGATCCGGCTTCTGCGTTGATCAATCATCAGGCACCTTAACCTCACCCTAGGTTAACGGCGAACTCGGTCCAAGAAGAGTACGAACCCCAGTTGCTGGCTCCGTCACGGGCGCGCACCCGCCAGCGGTAATACCAGCCACATTCGACAGCGATACTTGTCGATGTTCCTCCAAGGCCTTTGAGTGGGCTGCCTGGTGCGACGGCCCAATTATTATCTCCAGCGTGACGTTCGACTTCCACGGTATAGCCATCGATCCCGCTTGGATCGGACGATGAACTCCAAATGAGCCCAACACCAGCCGAACAACCGAGCATTTGACTGCCCGATGGCGAAATGGTGTTTGGCGGGTTGGGCCCGGTGGTATCCGGGGGTGGAGGCTCCGTCGGCGGATCCGTCGGAGGGATCGGGGTGAAGGTGGACGTTGGAATGAACGGGGTTGAAGTGGGTGAAGGCGTGAGTGTGGGTGTGATCGATACCGGGACATCCGTGTTTTCCGGTGTATAGGAGGGGGTCTCCACCGGGGTCTCTTTCGAATCCACCTGACCTATATATAAGGTGATCGTGTCAGGCGGGCTGGCGCTTCCATCCTGATCGTATGCGACTATCTGTATGCTATAAGTGCCGGGGCCAGGGGGTGTCCAGGGTTGGGAAAAACTTGATAGCGTCCCGACCTGATCCGGGGAGGGTATCGTCGCCTGTAGCTCACTATCCACCCAGACCTCAATATAATCGATGCCAGTAGAACTTGCGGCGTGCCCTTCGAGTGTCAGCGTCTGCCCTGCTGGGATCGCAAGCCCATCAAGCGGTGCATCGATCCAAACCATCGGACCTTGAGGCCGTGCATACAGAGTGCAGCTTGTAAGCAAGGAGAGGATCGAGAGTGAAAAACAGTGCGGGACGAAGCGTCGCATGTGGACCTCCTTCGACACGGTCGATGCACATGACAACCAATGAAGTCAACCTTGAAACGAATGAAATCGGAAATTTGTGACAGGGCTTGCGAGGGCTCCGCGCCTTGCTGCGACAGTGTGTGTATTGCGCCGCGATGGCCCAGCGATTCCGCTTTGGCTGGATTCACTCCTCTTTGCGGCAGGGGAGGCTACAGTCTCTATATGAAGAAGCTTACAACTGTCTTGTAGTGTAGCGCAATTTCAGCAGTCGATCAATTGAGGCAAGGCATCCAGGCGTTGTACCGGAAAATCGCTGCCTTCAGCTTTTCGTGGGACAAGCCTCAGCCGTAGAATTCTGCAGCACAAGGGTGTTGACACGCCTATCGCCAGCTGATGGAGCTGATAAGGGGATCATGCAGAAAGGGCGACGTGGAGATCGCCCCTTCACAGCGTTCTCTCCAAGGGGTTGCGTTTGCGCTTACCGCGTAACCTGTTGGACCGGGCTAATCGTTTGACTGTGCGTATCAGGAATACGTTGGCAGACGAAGAATCCAATGAGCATGACCACCGCCCCGCTCATGAAGGGCAAGCTCCAATGCCAGTCAAAGACGAGACCGCCCAGCGGTGGCCCAAACACGCGTCCCAGGCTGCCGAAGGCGTTGCTGATCCCCATCGTCACACCCTGGCTCATCGTCGTCCGCTTGGAAGTCAGTGAACTCACAGCCGGACTGAGGAGTGCGTTGGCCAGGCTGAAAAGGCCGATGGTTACCAGGATCAACCAAAAGCGGTCGGCGAGTAGTACGCCGATCAAGGTTATGCCAGAGAGGAGGAAACCGACCTTCATCACGAGCACATCCCCGAAGCGCTTGGTCAGCGGACCGACCAATAAGCCCTGTCCGAGGGCCATCATCAGACCCAAAGATGTGAAGATGATCCCCACTTCTCGAGTTCCGTAGTCGAATCGCTCGAGCGCATAGAGGCCCAGGATGCCATATACGAGAGTCAATCCAGCCATCACCAGGAAGGCCTGGACCAGCAAAGATCCGATCGGGCTAGAAAGCGCCGTCCACCAGCCTCGTAGATTCAGGGTTGTTTCTTTCGTCTCAGGGGTGATACGTTCAGCCTGCGGGAGCGATTCTGGTAAAAAGGCAGCGATCAGCAGGACGGACAGTAGGGACATCCCGGCAGCGAAGAAGAAGGGGGTGGAGAGGCTGAAATCGGCCAGCAAGCCCCCTAATGCTGGACCGAATATCGTACCCAAACCTGCTGCAGCCCCAAGGATCCCCATGCCTCCGCCGCGTTCCTGCTCCGAGGTGCTATCCCCAATGTAGGCCATCGTGGTGGGTGAGGTCGCCGAGGAGAGCACGCCGGCCAGGATTCGGGCGACGAACATCATCCACAGCTTTGTAGCAAGGCCAAACCCTACCATCGTTATACCGTAACCGAGTACGCCGATCATCATGATCGGCTTGCGCCCAACTCGATCAGAAAGCGTTCCCCAGATGGGACCAAAGATCAGGCGCATGACGGCGTAAGAGGCTACCAATAAGCCAAGCTCCATGCCGCCAGCCCCCAGGTTGTCCATGTAGAAAGGGATGATCGGCATGACAACGCCGAAACCGATGGTGACGACCGCCAGGGTGAATGCCAGGATGGATAAGTTCTTACGATTGCTTGCCGCCATCAGGCTTTCTCCAAGATATCTATGCTCCCAATCTGGCCATCGACCCTCACCCGATCGCCACTCTTCAGGCGCAGGGTGGCATCTCCGCAACCGACGACGGCAGGGATACCAAGTTCCCTGGCCACGATGGCGGCATGAGAAAGTGAACCACCGACGTCGGTGATGACTGCTGCAGCACGCGGGAAAAGAGGCGTCCAGCCCACATTGGTCGTTCGTGCGAGCAGGATCTCACCAGCCTGGAAGTCATCCCCTTCGTCAGGGCTATCAATCTTATGGATGATCCCTTCCACCTTTCCGGCAGAACCTGGTTTCCCTCTGATGGCCTCATCCGCTGGGGGAGAGGAGCGAGGTTTGGGCGCGTGGATATCATATGCATCTTCACGACGGTTCGGGTCTGCAGCCCATTGGAAGGGGTCGAAGGGGCCTCGAATCCAAGCCGGAAGCGGCGGCAAGGCTATCTGCTTCTCGTAGGTCTGCCGTCGGGAGGGGATTTGTTTTTCCGCTGATGCATCGCCAGAGAGCACAGCGATGAGCTCGTCAACTGTTAGGTAGAAAACGCCATCATCAAGTCCGCTGAGTTCGCCGGCGCGCAGGAAAAATGCACGGATGAGATCTACGATCCGTGTGAGCTCCGCACGCGTCTCTTCCCGCAGGTTGTT
>JBFFQB010000068.1:0-17895 GCA_041573795.1 Anaerolineales bacterium | reverse complement strand
CCTGGATGGGCTATAATCCCTCCCAGTGTCGGGGCGTAGCGCAGCCCGGAAGCGCACTTGCATGGGGTGCAAGGGGTCGGCGGTTCAAATCCGCCCGCCCCGACCAGAGACCGTCATCCAGGATGGCGGTCTTTTATCTTTTCAGGCACAATCAAACCTATGATTCAACGCGTTGGAAAACTCCGCCTCGCCCTGCTTCCTTCCCTTGTAGCAGTGCTGATTGCGTATATCGCATCAGGCTGCTCTATCGATCCACAAGAATTCCCAATTGATCGGCAAGAATATCCCCTTAGTGAGCAGCACACTCTTGTTATCGATTTCGACAGTATCCACCTAGAGCTGATTGGACACGAAGATCCCCTTTTGATATTTTCCGGCGCAAGCCAAGAAGCGGATATTGATCTACTCGTTCAAACCAATGAGTTGGAAAAAGTTTCAACCTTATCCTTTAGAGGGCATGACGAAGCCAATCACTCCAGCACACATCTCACTGTGATGATTCCATATGGCAGCTCCGTCGAGGTTCGCCAGAACTCTGGGTCAGTCAAGGTACATGATTTTAAAGGTCACGCAAGCATCGACACAATCTCAGCCCCTATTCAGATCAATCATGTCTCCGGTCGTGTTCAAGTGAACAGCCGTCGTGGCACAATTCATATCAGCGATAGTGACGGCGAGATGGATGCACTTGCTGAAGCTGATGAAATTCGATTTATCGATGTGAGCGGTGAGATCACCGGCACAAACATCATGGGATCGATCAGCTTCGTGGGTCTGATCGGAGAGGGAGACTCCGCCCGACTTGAGACCGATCATGGTGCCGTAACTGTACACCTAGAATTGGAGAGTGACGCCCAAATCCAGATCACAAGCGCTGGCGGGCGCATCGTCTGTACGCTTGCGGGCATGAGCGGCACGTACAAAGATTGTGAAGGGGCATTGGGTGGAGGTGCAGGTTCCCTCTGGATCCGCACCGTGAGCGGACCTATCCGTATCGATCAAATGCGTTAATAGAAGTTAGGGTATGATCGAAAGCTGGCGCCGACCAGACTTTAAAGAGGGGAATATCTAATGAGAGCTGTACAGTATCTCGGACCCGGAAAGCTTGAACTCAAGACAGACATCCCGTTGCCAGAGGCAGGGGAAGGCGAGCTCGTCGTGAAAGTTCTCCAGGCGGTGACTTGCGGTACGGACGTTAAAACCTATAAGCGCGGTCACCCTAAATTTAAGCCACCCTCCCCTTTCGGTCATGAGTTTACCGGCGAGGTTGTCGAGGTAGGTCGTAATGTGAAGCAGTTTAAAGTGGGGATGCGGGTCACGTCCAACGTCTTCGCGCCATGTGGCGCCTGCTACTTTTGCAAGATGGGCCAGGGCAATCTCTGCGAAAATATGATCTATAACCTGGGCGCATATGCCGAATATTTTCGCATCCCAGCCCCCATCGTTCGCTATAACACGTTCGAAGTACCTGATGATTTTCCTGCCGCGCAGGCAGCTGTTCTGGAACCGCTTGTTTCCGTGGTGCACGCGCAAGCACGATTAGCGATCCAACCCGGCGAGAGTGTTGTCATCCTGGGGGCTGGAGGTCCCATCGGCTTAATGCACCTGCAGATGGCTCTTCGTTCCGGTGCTAGCATAGTCATTGCGGTAGATTTGAGTTCCACACGGCTCGAGATCGCAGCGCATCTAGGGGCCAGCTCTTGTATCAAGGCGCCTGACGCCTCCTTAAAAGAGAAGGTTGATGAGCTGACAGCCGGACGCGGTGCCGATACCGTGATCGAGTGCGCAGGGACAGCAGAGACCTGGATCCAAGCGGTGGAGCTCGTGCGAAAGGGAGGACGAGTCCTCTGGTTTGGGGGACTACCGGGGGAGACTAAGGTTGAACTGCACGCACATAAAATCCACTACGGTGAACTCACAATGCTGGGCACACATGGCGGGACACCGCTGGATGCCCTGCATGCCTTCGAACTCATCACCGCAGGAGTCATCAATACTGCAATCTTGATCTCCGCTGAAGTTGGATTGGATCAGGTTGAGCCAGCGCTCGAGCGCATGGCGGCTGGCGAGGTTATTAAAGTCGCCATCAACCCCGCTCTCTAAACCCGAACCGCGCAACCCAGTTTTTGTAGATAAATTCTGTCGTTTTTGTCACGCTTGACGCCTTCCGCTTTTTCATGCTAGGGTATTCACAGTTGTGCAAATTGGCTCACTTTTGTGAATTAGACCTTGGAGAGGCCGATTGATTACGAGCGCGATGACTCCTAGGGAACGGGTTCGTGCGGCGTTGGATCACCGGGAACCTGACCGGGTCCCAGTTGCCCTGGGGGGATCTGCACAGCACCTGGCGGAGCACCGCTACGTCGTTTTGCGTGATCATTTTGCAGTCATAGATCTCCCCCGCCGACCGTTGGTTGGTTTCTACACCACCCCGGATTACAACCCGGTCCTGGACCAGCTCGAAACCGACATCCGCTATCTCCATATTCGTCCCCCGCAAGATTTTATTCAGAACTCCCTTCTGGAAAAAGATCAATTTACTGAATTCACTGATGAGTGGGGATTAACACATCGCTTCTCGACCGGCTATTATGAGCTGGCCGGGATGCCGCTGGCTGCGAACTTCACCAAGGAGGGAATTGAATCATTCCCCTGGCCGGATGCCTATGATCCTGTTCGTGTGGAGGGTGTCGCCGACGAAGTGAAATATCTGTATGAGCAAACAAATTTTGCGCTGGCGCTTCACCGCCCTGTTTACGGCAACCTGTGGGAAATGGCCAAGCTGTTGTTGGGGATGGAAAAGGCGCTTATGGCGACGCTGCTCGAACCCGCTATGCTCGAGCGTCTTTTCTGGAAGCTTGCGGAAGTGCAGTATGGGTTTTACGACGTCATGCTTGAAATCGTCGGACCCTACATCGAATATGTTGAGATAGCTGAGGACCTGGGCACCAACCTGGGTCCAATTTTTTCCCCTACCTTCTACCGCGACGTTATGAAGCCAGTCCATATCGACTTTATCAAGCGGATCAAAGCTAAATCACCCGGCGTCAGGGTCCTGCTACACAATGATGGTGCCATCCGAGAGTTCCTGCCCGACCTGATCGAGGCTGGTTTTGACATCCTCAATCCGATCGAATCACATCTCCCCGGAATGGATCCTGTTGCTCTTAAACGAGATTTCGGAGACGCCCTGGTGTTCCAGGGTGGTGTCAATGTTAAAGAAATCCTTCCCAAGGGTACCGAAGACGAAATTCGCGCAGAAGTACGCAGACGAATTGAGGAGATGGGACCTGGGGGCGGCTACATCCTCGGACCAACACATAACTTGAGCAACGACATCCCCCTCAAGAACATCCTGGCCTTCTTCAAGGCTGGTTTGGAATTGGGGACCTACCCGATTTAATCCGAATCGAGAGTCGATGATGTTACTGGCACATTTACGGGAAGAAGTACTCGCAACGGCGCACTCGCTGAGGGAGTATGGACTGGTATGGATGGCGGGCGGAACAGTTTGTGCCCGCGATCCAGAGAGTGGCTATGTGGTCGTTACACCCAGTGGCTTGGATTATTCCGGTCTGGGTCCAAGCGACATGATTGTCACTGATGTGGACATGCAGGTTGTGGATGGAAACCACCGACCTTCGGTTGCGTTGAATTTGTGGACGGAAATACTGCGCGCCCGTCCAGAGATGCATGCCATCGTTCACACACACTCCACCCACGCCACCGCGTTTTCGGTGACGGGACAACCCTTGCCCATGGTGACCGAGACGATGGCCGATTGGTTTGGCGGATCGGTTGGTGTCGCCCCTTATTTACACGTCGAGGATTCCGAATTCGCCTCCAAGCCGGTTGAAGTGCTGGGCCAGGGTTTCGCCGTCCTGCTCGGGCGTCATGGGCCGATCACGATTGGCGAGACATTGCATGATGCCCTTGAGCGAGCGGTGACCCTCGAAGAAGGCGCCAAGATTTACTTCGTCGCACGCTCAATTGGCGAACCCCAGCTTTTCACCGATGAAGAAGCGCGTAGCTCGTACGAGTACTACAGCCAGCGCTATGGTCAACCCAAGCTGGAGGAGGACAGAAGCCTCTGATCATGCTTACCCTAGATCCTTCTTTCATGCTGATCCGTCACACAGCGGATGACGCCGAGAGCGTGATCTCCGATCTTGCGGATACCTTGCATACCTATGGTGCAGTTCAGGCTGACTATGGTCAGGAGACAATCGAAAGAGAGAAGAAACACCCTACCGGTTTACCGACAAAACCCTTTGCGATTGCCTTCCCCCATGCTGAAGCGAAAGGCGTCGTCGAGTCCAGCCTTGCGGTTGCCACCCTCAGCTCCCCGGTTTCTTTCCTAAATATGGCTGATCCAGAGGAAGCGCTGGAGGTTGAGGTCGTCTTCCTTCTGGCGAATAAGGAACCCGAAGAACAGGTTCAGGCGCTACGTCAACTTGCCCTCATCTTCAGTGATTCAGAAAAATTGGTCTATTTGAGAGAAATTGAGTCACCCGCGATCGCAGCAGAGTGGTTTCGCGATCAACTGCTTAACCTGGAGTGAACTTCATGGGGCGCTCATGAGCCGAGAGGAGGAGAACGTATCGAAGGCATCCAGACAATACGAAAGAACCTGAGACAGCGCACGTACAAGGAGGTTGTTTATGGGCAAACTGATCGTTGTGGCTTGCGGGGCTGGTATCAACACATCCACAATTGCCGAAGACATGATCCGCGAACGATTGGATGCGGAGGGCTTGGAGGATGTTACCGTCAAGCGGATCCTGATGGCCGACATTGATGGTTACGTTGGTCAGATGAACCTCATCGTTTCGATGATGAAGATATATCGCGAGTTTGATGTCCCTCAGGTGAAAGGCATGCCCTTCCTCATCGGAACGATGGACGAGAAACAAGCCTTGCTTGACGAGATCGTAGAGCTTATTAGAGCTTAGCCCGATTGAGTCACAATTCGAAGACCGAGTTGAGCGATTCAAACTCAATTTGGTCAATACCCAATATGGAGTGAGGAGATAACAACATGGACTTCGTTAACACTGCAGTTGCCTGGTTCCTGGGACTCGGCTCGACCGTCATGGTCCCGATCATCCTGATCGTCCTGGGCTTAGTCTTTCGCGCCGGGCTTTCCAAATCGATTCGAGGTGGCGTCACAACGGGTGTTGGCCTTGCCGGTCTCTTCCTTGTCGTTGACCTGATCATCGCGGCTCTTCAACCCGCCACGCAAGCCCTGGCTGACCGCCTGGGTGTGTCCTTAGCCCTGGTTGATGTCAACTGGGCCGATGCAGGCATCGCCTGGGGTTGGCCTGGGGTCGCCGGCGTGATCCTGGGGATCATCGTCGTCAACCTTATCCTGGTGGTGCTCAAACTCCAGAAGACGATCTGGACCGACGTGTGGTCCTACTGGCACGGATCAGCACTCGGCGGTTTCGTCTGGGGTCTGACCGGCAATGTCACCTACGGCGTCATCGGTGCGGTTGTCTATCTGACCCTGGGTGCCTGGATGAGTGACCTGACCGCCAAGCGTTATCAAGAATTCAATGAGATGCCTGGCATTGGCGTCCCATGCGGCACAACCGTACAGGCCAGCCTGTTTGCCATCCCGGTGATGTGGGTCATTGACCGCATTCCTGGTCTCAAAGATTGGGATGCCTCCCCTGAAGGTTTGCGCAAGACCTTTGGGTTGGTGGGTGAACCCGTCATCCTGGGCGCAGTTCTCGGCATCATCATCGGCATCGCAGCTGGCTACAACGTTCAGGGCATCCTCGCTCTCGGTATGCAGGTTGCCACGATGATGTTGATCCTGCCCCGGATGGTCTCGATCATCGCTGAGGGCTTGATCCCCATTACCCAGTCGGTCGTCATGTTCATGCGCGAGCGCTTCAAGGATCGCGAGCTCTTCGTGGCGGTTGACTGCGCCGTGCTGCTCGGTCACCCGGCCGTGATGGCATCGGCCGTCATCCTCTTCCCGCTGAGCGTCCTGCTGGCTGCAGTGTTGCCTGGTGTTGAGATGCTGCCGATCGCCAGCCTGGCTGTGATCCCATTCTGGGCCGGCGCGGTCGTGCCCTACACCAGGGGCAATGTAGTTAAGACCGTCATCGTCTTGCTTCTGTTCTCGATCCCCTTCATGTACTTCTCCACCCTCACGGCTGGAGAGCACACCGCCGCTTTTGCGAGCATGGGACAGTTCACCGAACAGATTGAAGCCGGGACACAACTGGCTAGCTGGGATATGGGTGGTGATCCGCTTGGCTTCATCATCCTCGGAATTTACAAGTTGCTAGGGCTCTCCGTTCTCTAATTGCTACCCCGCCCTAGGACTCCCTGCCGGGGCTATCCCGGCAGGGAGGTCTTACAGATCAAGTGCGATGTGAGGTAATGATGAACAAACTCGAAATCTTGCTAGCTGGCGGTTCCTGTGGAAGCACCCTATTCCTGATCGCCGATGAAATCGAACGTCACCTTACAGACGTTTGGCGCGTGCCCCACCGCCTCACGCTCCAGAGTATCTGGGAACGTTTTGAAGCCCCCGCCCGAACTGATCTCATCCTGCAAACGATGCCAGCATACGATCCATCCCAGGTGGAATGTGCTGTCCTATCGGTCAAACCGATGATCCGCGATCAGGATCATCCCGAGACGCTTGAAGCAATTCACAATATAGTTGAACGTCTGCGCCTATCGCTTGAGAATCCCGAATCCACTTAGGCGCTCACTCTTGTTGGTATAACAGCGCGTGACAGAATCCATATACCTCGATTACTGTGCGACCACACCCCTTCACCCGGAGGTGGTGGAGGCGATGAGGGTTCCACTCGAAGATATCTACGGTAACCCCTCCAGCCTGCATCGTCAGGGTCGCAAGGCAGCTGAGTTGCTCGAGATGGCCCGCTCGAAGGTAGCCAAGACTCTCGGTGCGTCGGATGATCAGATCATCTTCACCAGTGGTGCGACTGAGGCTAATAATCTGGCGTTGGGCGGGATCCTGCGCGCACAGCCACCCGAACGACGCCACCTGATCACCTCCGCCATCGAGCATCACGCTGTGCTGCACGCGGCCGAGAACCTTGAACGGGAGGGCTGTCAGCTCACAATCTTGCCCGTGGACACGAATGGGCGTGTCGACCCAGCCCACCTTCGAGAGGCTCTCACTTCCCAGACTGCCCTCGTCAGTATCATGATGGTCAACAATGAAATCGGAACCATTCAACCGATCACCGAGTTGGCCGCCATCACACGAGACCATGGAGCGCTCTTTCATACCGACGCCGTCCAAGCGATCGGAACCTTGCCAGTGGAAGTTAACGAACTCGGTGTCGATCTGCTCTCTATCTCCGCACATAAGATCTATGGACCAAAGGGTGTCGGAGCACTCTATTGTCGCCCTGAGATCAAGCTTGATCCAATGCTTCATGGCGGACCCCAGGAGCATCAACGAAGAGCAGGAACAGAAAATCTCCCGGGAATTGTCGGCCTGGGGGCGGCGATGGAGCTGATTCTACGCGATCGGGGTGCAGAACGATCGCGTTTGACACGATTGCGTCAGAATATGATTGCAGCTCTCCTGGATCAATTCCCCGACTGCCGCATCCATGGTGGGGATGGAAATCAGGCAGCTCATATACTCTCGGTGGCCTTCCCTGGCGTCGATGCCGAAATGCTGATCTTTCACCTCGATCGGGCAGGCATCTCAGCTTCGATGGGCTCAGCATGTAATGCCGAAGCCATTGAACCCTCACACGTCCTATTGGCACTTGGTTTGCCCTTGGAGATTATCGGGGCGACCGTCCGGTTTTCCCTGGGATCGGGTACGACGGAGATCCAGCTAGCCCAGGTGCTTGACATGCTGCCTGACCTTGTTCAGAGGAGCAGGGATGGCTGAGAAGAGGAGTGAAGGCTCAAGCGTACAGGATCGAAGCGAACTCCTGGCTGATGTGGCAGAGATGTATTACCTGAAAGGGAAGAAACAAGCCGATATCGCCCAGCGAATTGGGCTCACACGCTCGATGGTCTCCCGTCTGCTGGATGAGGCCCGGGGTCAGGGAATTGTAGAGTTCCGCATTCATCGCCCACTGAGTTTTGATGAAGAATTAGCAGGACAGCTCGAGCAACGATTTGATTTGAAATCTGCCCATGTGGTCGTCATGCACGAAGCCAAACCCAACCGTATCTTGCAGCAGGTAGGGGTTGGCGCCGCGCAAGTTTTACGCAGGCTGCTCACCCCGGAAATGATCCTGGGACTCGCCTGGGGGACCTTCATTCGGGCCACGGTGGACGCGTTCGAGCTGGAGGCGCCTCTCCCAGGGATGCGGGTTGTCCAGCTCGTGGGTGCTGGCGATTCGCGCATCAACGACTACGATGGTCACGCGCTCGTGCAACGCATGGCGGACTTGACCGGCGGGGAAGGGATCTTTCTCAACGCCCCAATTCTGGTCAACACGGCTGAATCGGCACGAGCACTGTTGGCGAGCAAGACCATTCGCGAAACGATTCAGCTTGCCCGAAAGGCTGACATCGCCCTGTTGGGCGTAGGCAGCACGGACCCGCGCTATTCGACGTTTTTCCATTCCGGTTACTTCTCCATGGCCGAGCTGACCAAGCTCCAGGGGGATGGAGCGATTGGCAATGTTTGTGGGATGCACTTCACGATTGGCGGCGAGCTTACAAGCCTCGATCTGCAACATCGGCTGGTCACCATCAGCCAGGAAGATCTGTTTAGAATTAACACCCGTTTTGGTGTTGCGGGCGGGATGGGTAAGGTTGAACCGATGTATGGCGCGCTCAAGGGCGGATTTATCAATGTGCTTGTAACTGACAACTTCGCCGCCCAGGCGCTGCTTGAAATCGAGTAGATTCGAACGATTCTTTTCCATTGTGGCGTAAGGCCACCATACTGGAGGAAAGTATGCAAAACGAAGAGATCAAAGCAGCTATCCTGCGCGGGGATGCAGCTACTGTCGCTCAGGGCGTCAAGGAAAACCTTGAGGCCGGTCAAGAACCAGGGCACATCCTGAACGAGGCACTCGTGCCTCCTATGGTCGAGGTCGGGGATCTCTACGAAAAGGGAGAGGTTTATGTCCCCGAGATGCTTGTGGCGGCACACGCCATGAAAGCTGGTATGGAAATCCTGCGACCCGAGCTGGTGAAAGCGGGCGTCGAACCCCTGGGGAAAGTCGCCCTGGGTACCGTGCAGGGTGATATCCACGACATTGGAAAGAACTTGGTGGGTATGATGCTCGAAGGCGCAGGATTTGAGGTGCTTGATCTCGGAATCGATATCCCCCCGGATAAGTTCGTCGAAGCTGTCGAAACAGGCGTTGATATTGTGGGGATGAGTGGATTGTTAACCACGACCATCCCAGCGATGCCGGTTGTCTTACAGTCACTCGAAGCCGCTGGTCTCCGTGATAAGGTGAAGGTCATGGTCGGCGGCGCACCGGTGACCGAGGCTTTCATGCAAGAGATCGGGGCCGATGGCTACGCTCCAGATGCGGCTAGCGCTGTCAGGGTTGCAAAGAACTTATTGGGATAGGTAGTTTTCCCCCACCTGGTTAAGAGTTTTCAAATGGGCTCAAAAGAAGTGTTACATTTCGCCTCCCTTGGCTGCCAACTGGGCGAAGGCCCGCTATGGCATCCGGGGGAGAAGCGCTTGTATGGGGTGGATATTGAGCGTCGAATGATTTGGCGCGTAGACCCGATCGATGGTCGATCCGAGCAATATGCCTTGCCCGTTCAAGTTGGTTGCCTTGGTTTACGCGTACAAGACGATTTTGTGCTTGCGACAGAGCATGGCTTTGGATTTTGGCAGCCAACCGAGGGGAAATGGTCACCCATTGAAGATCCTGAAGCCGATCGGCCTCAAGCACGTTTCAACGACGGCGCCGTCGATCCCGCCGGGCGCTTCTGGGCTGGCACGATGACGCCCAAAGGTTTCGAGAACAGCTTGTACCGGCTCGATCCCGATCAAAGCGTGCACAAGATGGAGACGGATATTGGAATATCGAACGGCATCGACTGGAGTCCGGATGGGAAGACGATGTACTTCACCGATTCCCCCCGGAAAGTGATCTACGTGTACGATTATGACCCCGACAGCGGCGAGATCGAAAACCGCAGGACGTGGGTTGATTCAAACGAAGAGGCAGGTGTACCCGATGGCTTATGTGTGGATAGCGCTGGCTGCATCTGGAGCGCCCGCTGGGATGGCTGGCGGATCATACGCTACGACCCCCAAGGCCAGCGCATGCTTGATATCCCCCTTCCAGTCCAACGACCGACCAGCTGTGCTTTCGGGGGCACCGATCTCCAGACGCTGTTCATTACCTCAGCCTGGTCTGGCCTGACCAAGCGCGAGCGACACGAGCAACCCTTCGCCGGTGATCTCTTCATCGTTCAGCCTGATGAACCGGGACAGGAACCTAATCGCTTCAAGGGCTAGATCCTTTCTAGCCAGTCTCACGCCGCGCTCTCAACCAGGCACGAAAACACCCTCAGGCGTTCGCCTTCCTTCGGTCCTATTGCACAATTGTGAAATAAGTGTACAATTGTGAAGTCAAAGGAACCTCACTGCATGGCAAAGACTGTAATCGATAATCAAACACCCGATCTTGAGAACATCGAGTTCCTTGCGCGCGTGGCCAGCCTGTATTACGAGGAAGGTTTAACCCAACAGCGCATCTCTGAGGAACTGGGATACTCGCGCTCGGCGATCTCGCGCTTCCTGACGGCGGCCCGTGCCGCCGGTGTTGTTGAGATCCGTGTTCATCATCCACTCCAGCGAGACCTCGAACTTGAAACTGAGTTGTGTGCGACATTCGCCCTCGAAACCGTGCGGGTGCTCAAAGGATACAATTGGGAATACAGCCGTATGTTGCCACGATTGGGGGCTTTGGGCGCACGCCTGGTGGAAGAACGTCTACGTGACGGCATGCTTCTGGGCGTCTCCTGGGGAACAGCCGTGTATGAGGTGGCTAATGCCTTGCATCCCCCACACCTACCCAACCTGACCGTGATCCAGATGATTGGTGCACTGGGAACACCCGATCCCCAAATTGACGGTGGGGAATTGGCCCGATCCTATGCACGTGCGTTTGGTGGTCGTTATCGCATCTTCCCTGCGCCAGCCGTGGTTGAAAACCCACAGGTGCAGGCGGCCATCATGCAGGAGCGACCAATCCGCGACACGCTGGCGTTGGCACGCAAGGTCGACCTGGTTATCCTGGGTATCGGAACCACGGATCCGGCCATGTCGAGTTTCGTGCGGGCGGAGTACCTCACACCAACGGAGATTAGCGAGATTGCCGCCGCCGGCGCGGTTGGTGATGTATGTGCGATCCATTTCGATCTTGAGGGCAACGTCCTTGAAAATTTGATCTCCGCTCGAGTTGTTGGTGTCTCCGATGCTGACCTCAGGAAGATACCTCTCCGCCTGGGTGTGGCCGGGGGCGCCATTAAAGCCCAGGCAATCCTGGGAGCGTTACGGTCCGGTTTACTTAATGTACTGGTGACTGACGATCTCGCAGCGCGCGAGGTCCTTGAGCGATAAGAAAGACGTACATGAGAAGCGAAGAATACTTCCAGAAAGAGACAACCTTGAAAGGGTAAAGCAATGAGCAAAACCAAGACCAAAGGTGTTACCGCAAGCCAGAAAGAAATTCTCGAGGGCTTGGGTCAAGAGACGGTTCATGAGATGCTGCAGGTGATGCTCACGACACGGGCCTTCGAAGAGAAGGCTGAAGAACTCTACATGCTGGGCAAGACACACGGTACGATGCATCTCTCCATCGGGCAAGAGGCCTCCGCTATTGGAGCATCATACGCCATGCGGCGGGGCTATGACTTTTTACTCAACCACCACCGCGGCCATGGGCATATCCTCGCCTGGGGCAGCGAACTCAACCCGATGATGGCCGAATTCCTCGGTAAAGAGACTGGGTATTGCCGCGGACGGGGGGGTTCGATGCACATCGCCGATGTTGAGCGCAATAATCTCGGCGCCAACGGAATCGTCGGCGGCGGGATCCCCATCGCCTCCGGTGTTGGGCTGAGCTGTAAATTGCGCGGTACCGATCAAGTCTGCCTGGTGCTATTTGGAGATGGGGCCGCCAACGAGGGTGCATTCCACGAATCACTCAACCTGGCTTCGGTATGGGACTTGCCAGTGATTTTCTACTGTGAGAATAATCAATATGCCATGTCTATGGCTGTTAAGCGCGCCTTCAATGTTGAGCGCATCAGCGATCGCGCCTGCGCCTACAACATCCCCGGCGAATCAGTCGATGGGAATGATTTCTTTGCAGTGTATGAGGCCGTATCCCGAGCGGCAGCGCGCGCCCGCGCGGGTGAGGGTCCAACGCTGATCGAAGCCGTGACTTATCGCTGGAAAGGACACTCCCGCAGTGACCGGGAGGCGTATCGCACGCGTGATGAGGTCAAGGAATGGCGCCAGCGAGACCCGATCCCACGCTTCACGGACGTGGTCAAAGCCGCCGGCATGATCACAGAGGAGCAGCTGGATCAGCTGCGCGCTAATGCCGCAACCGCAATCGAAGAGGCGCTGGCATTTGCCGAATCCAGCCCGGAACCCGATGTCATCGATATCATGGACGGTTTATATGCCTGAGACACGCGAACTTACCTACGCAGAAGCCCTGCGCGAGGGCTTGCAGCAAGTGATGGAAAAAGACGACTCGGTCTTCCTCATCGGGGAGGATATCGGCGTCTACGGTGGTGCCTTCGGCGTCAGCGCTGGCCTGGTAGAAATATTCGGCGAGGAACGTGTACGCGACACACCCATCTCAGAAGCGGCCATCGCCGGAGCAGTTTTAGGTGCTGCCCTCACCGGGATGCGTCCTGTCGGCGAGATCCAGTTCATGGACTTCGTGGCGCTATCTATGGAACAGCTGGTTCTGCAGGCAGCCAAAGTGCGCTTTATGTTCGGCGGAAAAGCCAAAGCGCCCTTTGTGCTACGCATGCCTGCTGGCTCCGGTACGGGCGCAGCCGCACAGCATAGCGAGTCGCTCGAGAGTTGGTTCGTCCATGTGCCTGGTTTGAAGGTAGTGATGCCTTCCAACCCGTACGACGCCAAAGGGCTATTATTGGCGTCGATCTACGACGACAATCCAGTGATCTTCATTGAGCATAAACTGCTCTATCGTACAAAAGCGCATGTACCTGAAGAGATGTACGAGGTGCCACTGAGTTCAACTGCGGTAACACGCCAGGGAACCGACCTGACGCTAATTGCAACTGCGGTCATGGTCCAGCGCGCCCTTGAAGCTGCCGAGCAATTATCCAGTGAAGGGATCGATGTTGAAATCATTGATCCACGCACACTCCTCCCGCTCGACGATCAACCCATCTTTGAGTCAGTCAAAAAGACCGGGCGTGCCCTCATTGTTCATGAGGCTGTGGGCACAGGCGGATTCGGCGGGGAAATCGCAGCCCGTATTGCTGGAAGTGAGGCCTTCGACTACCTCGACGCACCGATCCGCCGGCTCACTGGCCTGGATATTCCCATCCCCTACAACCGCACGTTGGAATATCACACGGTGCCGCAGGTGGAAAACATCGTAGAGGAAGCGCGCAATATCGTACGCGGGAGCTATTAATCCGCCATCAGTCGGGGCGGCAAGATGGACAATTCACCCCTCCATCGCCCTCCGGTTGATGCGCCCAAGCAGGAGGTAATATCGTGGCAAAACCGGTTATCATGCCACGCTTTGGAATGACACAGGAGGAAGCGACCATCGTTGAATGGTTGGTCAACGAGGGCGATCATGTTGACCCCGATGACCCCATCGCCGAGGTCACAACCGATAAAGTTAATATGGAAGTCCCAGCGCCGGCAGCTGGCTACCTGGGCGGCATTCGCTACCAGGTTGGAGACACTGTCCCGGTCACCAGGGTTATCGCCTACATCCTTGCGGAAGGGGAAGCACCTCCACCAGTTGAGGAGGATGCGCCCCCTGTTGTCGAAGCGGCTGCAGCAGAGCCCAAAATCAGCCCCGAAGCAACCATAGCGGGCGTTTCTGCCTCCCCGGTCGCAAAACGTATGGCAGATGCCCAAGGTATTCCACTGAACGCGGGAAGGGGAAGCGGAACCGATGGCCGCATCACCCGCGCCGACGTGGAAAACTTCCTTACCTCCACGTCAGCCGTTGTGCCAGATCCTGGCGGCTCTGTTCGAGCCACCCCGGCAGCCCGCCGTGTCGCCCGAGAGCGCCAACTGGATCTCAGTCGGATTTCAGGTAGTGGACCCCACGGTCGCATACAAGAAATCGACGCCCTAAACTTCCAGGCGGTTGCAGGCATTGCCTCACAGGTGTACGCCGTCGCCGGTGAACCAGTCCTGGTGCCGTTGGAAGGCATACGCAAGACAATTGCCGAGCGCATGCAGGCCAGCGCACAGCAGGCACCCCACATAACCTTTAGTCTCGATGTCGACATGAGCAGGGTGATTTCCTTCCGACAATCTATTAACGCGGGCTTGCCGGTTAACCAGACCAAGGTATCGATGACAGCCATAATCGTCAGGCTAACAGCCTGGGCTCTGCGTCGGCACCCTTTCATGAACGCTTATATGCGTGACGACGGGATTCTCCTGCTCCCCAATGTAAATGTAGGAGTCGCCGTGGCACTCGATAATGGCCTGATCGTCCCGGTGGTACGTGATGCCGACAGAAAGGGTCTGTATCAGATCGCAACGGAAATAGAGGATATCAGTCAGCGTGCCCGCACCGAGCAGCTACTACCGGATGATGTTGCCGATGGCAGCTTCACCATCTCCAATCTGGGCATGTTCGGCATCGATCAATTCACCGCAATTATCAACCCGCCCCAGATTGGAATTCTGGCGGTGGGAAGGACCATCGATCGCTTTGTTCCGGACGATGAAGGTCAACCGCTGCTGAAAGCGATGATGACCATCACCCTATCCGCTGATCACCGTGCCGTGGACGGCGCCCAGGCTGGCAGCTTCATCGCCGATTTACGGGCTGCGTTGGAAGAGCCCGCCAGCATCATGTTGTAGAGTGCAAGATCGAGCCAAATCTTGAGCAGGAGAGAGCAACGCGTGCATACATTCCAGGGGATACCCGCTTCGCCGGGCATTGCCATCGGCCCCGCTTTCAAACTCCAGGAAACCGAGCTAAGCATTAAACACACCACGGTGAGCAATGTTGAGATGGAGATCGAGCGTTTTGAAGCTGCCGTCTCAGAAGCGGCTGTGCAGATTGGGGCAATCAAGGAGAAAGCTATCAGCGAGGCAAGCCCTGAAGAAGCCGCCATCTTTGACGCCCATGCACTCTTCCTTCAAGATCCAGCACTCATAGACGCCATCCAGGAAGCAATTCGTGAGCAGGCGCTTAATGCAGAAGCAGCCGTATCCGATGGTGTCGAAGCTCAGGCATCAGCATTAGAAGCGCTGCAAGACGCGTACTTCAGCGCCCGTGCCGCCGATGTGCGCGATGTAGGACAACGCCTTTTACGTATCCTGCTCGGTGTTTCCGAAGTGGATCTCTCCAGTTTGACCCAACCCTCCATTATCGTGGCTAAAGACCTCAGTCCATCAGACACGGTTAGGCTCAATAAACAGATGGTGCTGGGTTTTCTTACGGCGCTTGGTGGTCCCACTTCCCACACGGCTATTCTGGCCAAGGCACTCAACCTGCCTGCCGTTCTCGGCGTTGGGGATACCGTTCTGGAGATAGGCAGTGGCGTAACCGTTGCGCTCGACGGAAGTAACGGCGAGGTGGTTGCTGACCCAGATAAGAAAACCCAGGCGGATTTTGTACAACGAAAAGCGATCTTCGACGACCAATCGGCTTCCGCATTGACACGCGCGCATGAGCCCGCGACCACAAAAGATGGGGTCGAGGTGGAGATCGTCGCCAATGTGGGCAACCCCGAAGATACCCAACAAGCGCTGGATCATGGTGCCGAAGGGATCGGCTTATTGCGAACCGAATTCTTATATATGGAGCGCCCTTCTGCTCCAGACGAAGGCGAACAACTCGCAGCCTACGACACGATCCTGGACCTGATGCAAGATCGTCCGGTCGTGGTGCGCACGCTCGATGTCGGTGGGGATAAGGCGATCCCCTACCTCGATCTGGGCGAAGAAGCCAATCCCTTCCTGGGATGGCGCGCCATCCGCATGACGCTCGACGAGCCTGACTTCTTCAAGATCCAGCTGCGAGCATTGTTGCGTGCCAGCCCAGGCCACGACCTTCGCATCATGTTCCCCATGGTAGCGACTTTGTCGGAACTGCGGAGTGCGCGAGCGTTGCTCGAAGAAGCTCGAGGGGAAGTGATCGAAGCAGGGCATCCAGTTGCCGAGCGTGTCCAGGTAGGAATTATGGTCGAAGTCCCCTCCGTGGTCGTATTGGCTGATCGCTTCGCAAAGGAGGTTGACTTCTTCAGCATCGGCACGAACGACCTGACCCAATATACGCTGGCGGCGGAACGTACAAATGAAAAGGTTGCGCATTTAGGGGACGCCTGTCACCCCGCCGTCCTACGGCAGATCCAACGGGTCATTGAAGCCGCGCATAAGGAAGGAATCTGGGTGGGGTTGTGCGGCGAGCTGGCAGGCGATGCCGATGCGATCCCGATTCTGCTCGGCATGGGACTGGATGAATTCAGCATGGCCCCCGCTTCCATCCCGCGCGCCAAGGACATCATCCGGAAATGGATAATTGCGGATGCACAAGCCCTCATAGCAACTGTACTCGATTTGGATACGGCCGAGGAAGTGCGTGCTTATATTCGGGGTCAGTGACTTGCATCCCGGGATTCTAATTTTGTGGAGCGCTGGCTCCGCTACTTTTCTTCAGGAATAGGCGCTGATTTTTACCGGGGGCAGTGGATCACGGTCCGCTAAGGGATATTTCCCATGGTTCTTTACTGCTTCGCACATGGCGATCAGGTTCTCGGGAGGGACATCCGCCTGGACATTGTGCACCGGTGCCAGGATGTAGCCCCCTCCCCGTCCCAGCGCATCGATGCATCGTAGTGTTTCAGCTGTCACCTCCTCGGGCGTCCCAAAGGGTAAAGCTTTCTGTGTATCTATCGCCCCATGAAAGACAAGTTGATCCCCAAAATCCCGCTTCAAACCATAAAGCTCCATGCCTTCACAATGCGGTTGGATCGGGTCAAGGATATCGATCCCGCATTCGATGATATCGGGGATAAAGGGGCGGATAGCACCATCCGAGTGCAGCATAAGCTTTACATGCGGGGCGAATTCATCCAGCGCCACTCTGGCTGCACGCCATCGACGCTCGAGCACTGGTCGCACGAGTTCATCCCAGGTCTTCATCGAGAATAGCGGCCGATCCTGCATACCGAAGTCTTCACCGCTCAGCTTGAAGATGCTCAGGTATTCTCCTGCCGCCTGGATGCCGCGCCGATCGAGGATGATCTGGATATCAGCGATGATGTCTAGCAACCGACGGGCGAAATCGACATTGATGACCATATCCATCAGCCACTGCTCCCAGCCACGCAGGTAAGCCGCCTGCTCGAGGACCGTCCCTCCGAAGCGGCCCATGAGAGCCAGATCGGTCTCCTCAAAGATCGTTCTGGCATCCACCTCTAAGTTCTCCGTGCGTCCAGGGTCGTGCGGATCAGGCCAGGGGTAGTCTTCCAGATCGTCGATCGTCGCCTCAGCGAGGGGGGAGTAGGAGACCTCGTTCAAGAAGACATCCTCCGAGATAAAGACGCGCTTGCGCCCCACCCCCCACTCATCCATAGTTGAACCATCCGCCAGGGGCGGTGGCGCCTGCCAGTTGTGTGGCTTTCTCAGCTTGACAAATGTGAGATCGATGCCCAGCGCTTCCAGGACCTCTGGGTGCGGTGTGACTTCCGTGAAGGCGCTGG
>JBFFQB010000067.1:0-18983 GCA_041573795.1 Anaerolineales bacterium | reverse complement strand
TGACTTTTCGGGTAATCATCGAAGCGGATTTGCAATCTGCCATCGGGATATTGGGCCATCACCTTTCCGATGCCGAAGCGACCATGAAAAACCGCCTCGCCCATCCGATAGCCAGCGGGTTGACGAGATGTCCTTTGCTCGTCTGTGACCGCTTCCTTGATTTGCGCCACCAATCCCGAGGGTTTACTCTTGGAGGATAGGCTGGTGGCTGCCCATTGCTTCGATCGACTGTTTAATCTCATTGCAAGTGTTGATAGGGTGTTCATCGTTTGTACTCCTGCGGTTCAAGAAAGTGTGTGTCAGATGCAAGCTCACTATAGCAGCCTGGTGTCTCGCCTCTGTCTGGTGAAGCGTCTCCATAACGTCTTTTGGAGGGGAGTTGCTTGAACTGGGCTATAAGAACGGGTTCCCTGAGACCGCATGCTTATCCAGCAGCGTTGAATATCCACGAGGGCGTACGAATCGGATGTCATTTCACCCCGGGTTTTGCGTAGATGCTTGAAATTCGTCTACTGGGAAGATTTGAGCTTAAGCTTGAAGGGGAATTGGTCGAAATAACTTCACGGCCAGTTCGGAACCTATTGTCTTATCTCCTTCTGACCCGGGGTACCAAGCACCCACGCGATAAACTCGCCGGAGTGTTGTGGCCTGATTCCAGTGAGCAATCTGCACGCAAGAACTTACGTCAAGCGCTCTGGCGACTCCGTAAAGCTGTCGGTGATTCGTGCCTGCAGATTGATAGTCAATCCATCGGTTTCTTTCCTACGACTCAACTCTGGCTAGATCTGGCCGTCTTGGAGCAAGAGACTGACCAGGACCTGGTGAAGGCGGTCTTGGTTTATGAAGGGGAACTGCTCCCTGGATACTATGAAGAATGGGTTCTCCTGGAACGCGATCGGTTGCAGGCTGTATTTGAACGCAACGTCGGGAAGTTGATTGAGAAGTATCTTGATGAAGCACGCTGGGTGGAAGTCCTCGAGTGGGCTGAGCGTTGGATAGCACAAGGCCTCGCGCCTGAATCTGCTTATCGGGCGCTTATGAAAGCCCATGCTGCAATGGGTGAAATATCCAAAGTTGAATTGGTGTACCAACGCTGCATCACGGCTCTTCAGCGTGATCTCGGGGTTGAACCTTCAGAAGAAACAGAGCGACTTTATCAGCAATTACTAGCGGGCGAAGGGTTATCCTCCCATGGCCCGCCCGCAGAAGTCCAAGCAGAAGCAGCGGTCGAAGTGGGTGGCGTTATCCTTCCTGTGCAGGTGACGACTTTCATCGGAAGAGCACGTGAACTCGAGGATATTAAACAGCTACTCTCAAGCTCCAGGCTACTTTCCATCACCGGTCCTGGCGGTATAGGCAAGACGCGCTTGGCCATTGAGGCTGCAGTTAAGCTAGCGTCGACCTTCGAGCATGGATGCTTTTTCATTCCGCTTGCCCCCATTCGTGAGGTGGACCACGTTGCACAAGCGATTGCCGAGGGAATGAACTTCCCGTTGGCTACACATGAGGATCCGAAGGTCCAGTTACTCCGCTACCTGAAACCTCGACAACTTCTTTTAGTCATAGATAATCTCGAACATCTGCTGGATATAGTCGATCTGCTGCGTGAAATTCTCCAGGCGGCTCCTGAAGTAAAGATTCTGGTAACCTCACGCGAGAAGCTCAATATACAGGGTGAAACCAATCTGGTCATCAAAGGGATGGAATTTCCAGAGCCTGAAGATACGGAGTCAATGGAGAGATTTGACGCGGTCTCATTGTTCATTGAGCGAGCGGGTAGAGTAAGGCCCGGTTTTTTACCCTCTCCTTCTGAGCTGAAGCAAATCTCAAGAATATGCCAAAACGTCGGGGGCATGCCGCTGGCGATTGAACTCGCTGCAGCCTGGCTGCATGTACTATCGGTTAGCGAGATTGTCGATGAGCTAGAGCAGGGCTTTGATTTACTTGAGACCGATAAGCGTGATGTGCTTGAACGCCACCGTAGTATCCGCACGGTTTTTGATCATTCCTGGCTCATGTTGGAAGTGGGCGAGCAAGAGGTATTTTCGAGGCTGTCAGTGTTCAGGAGTGGTTTCACCCGGGAAGCAGCTGGCCAGGTGGCTGGCGCGAATCTGCAGCAGCTTGCAGGCCTGGTGAATAAATCCTTCCTGAGTCACGATCCAGCTATGGGTCGATTCGAACTGCATGAACTCCTGCGGCAATTTGCTGAAGAACAACTGGGGAGTGTCCCAGAGGATAGGGATTCTCTCATGGAAAAATACGCAGCCTACTATGCAAACTTCATGGAAACGAAAAAAAGCCAGCTGCGGGGAAAGAAACATGAAGATGCAATCGCACAAATCCTGGCGGATATCGAAAATGTGCGAGCCGCATGGCGCTATTATTTAAGACGGCGTAGAACCTCGATGCTGTCGAAATTCATGGTGGGCTTCTGGCATATATACTGGATCCGTTGGTGGAATCATGCCGGCATGGAGCTCTTTGCAGAGGTGGAGTCCGCACTGCGTAATGTGGAAGATGAAGAATCTCTTCAAGTCCTAGCACAGGCGATGGCACTTCAAAGTTATTTCATGGGTTGGGTAGGGATCCCCGAGGCCGGCTATCAGTTGGCGTTGGAAAGCATTGAGCTATTAGGTCGGTTCGAACGGGGTGAGGCACTGGTTTTCGCCTACGATAGCCAGGCCTTGAACGCTTACTTTTTGGGTCGGATGTCGGAAGAACGTGAAGCGATAGATAAGATGCTTGCCATTGTGACAGAACTGGATGATAAGTGGCTGCGGGCTTTTACCTTGTTTGCTGCGAGCATGATCACCTTGATTGAAGGCGATTACGAAGAGGCTTCAAACATGGCTGAGACAAACTTGAGGCTTTATGAAGAGCTCGGAGATGTGAGCGGCTCTTCCATGCCACTTATTATCCTGGGACATAGTGCGTTGGCTCTCGGAAATTTTGTAAAAGCGCGAGAGTTTTACCTGCGCTGCCTCGAAAAAGCAGAACAGGTAGATTTCTACTACTCGATCCAAACCGCGAGCAAGTATCTGGGTAATCTATCCGTCACGACTGGAAATCATGCAGAGGCTGAACACTTCCTTCGCAAAGGGTTAAAGATAACCAGGGAGATTGGTTTCGTGCGCGATTTGGTTAACCTGATTTATGAAATGGCTCGTTTGCGAGCGGAGCAGGGGAAAGAGGAAGATGCCGTTGCTTTACTAGCTTTTGTAGTTAATCATCCGGCAAGTGCACAGACACGTTGGCTAGGAGGCAGCATTGGAGAATGCGCTGAAGAGCTACTCTCGCGACTTCAGAAAGAACTTCCGAAAGAAAAAATCAAGAACGCAACCGAGCGTGGCTTGGCATTTGAGCTTGATCAGGTAGTGGCTTCGCTTATGCAATAATCAAACCATAGTTCTCTGACCGGGATTCGATGATCCCACGGTTTTCTCGGATTGGGTTGCCAGAGAAGGATGGCTATGAAAAAACCTGCCAATCGGGCAGGTTTTTATTCATGCTTTTTAAATCAGCGGGATAACAGACCGAGGATATTCCCTTCTGGATCTGTTAACCAGGCCATTCTGGTTTCGTCGCTGGTGGCGATGCCGCGTTTATCAGTTTTAATTTCCCCCAGGTCATACTGCTCAAAGGAAACGCCACGGGATCCCAGGGTTTCTATAACAGCGTCAAGATCATCAACAATAAAATTTACGGCGGTATGTTCTGCGGTGGAACGCCCGCGCTGGTACATGAAGATCTGTGTGCCACCACCAGCTTCGAATAGTGCTGAACCCTCCGAAGGTTGCTCTGCAAACTTTAAACCCAGGACTTCCGTGTAGAACTTCTTTGCCCGGGACAAGTCTTCGGCCGGAAGACTGGCGATTGCGATTGCATTCCCTAACATAAGGTGCCTCCTTGTGCATCTTTATTTAGATAGCCATAATACCACCTACATTATCCGAATTTATAGTCTCCCGGAAGAAAATAATCCCGTAAACTCAGGCATCGAACGCCGCCATTCAAAGCTGATGCCATCATCGCCTGAGTGGAGACGATTCTTGCGAGGCCACCGTTGTGCTGCCTTGAGCAAGCCAGTTATTCCGTGTGATGAATCCTTGTTAGTAATTAAGCGATCCCCAACGAAAAATCGCAAAACGGTATAGGATATCGGTGTGCGCGCATAAGGAGGTCAGGACATCGTCGGATGGAGAAACTGATCGTCACGGCAGCCGTGGTCGGATCCAGGCCAATGAGGGTGATGAACCCGGCTGTTCCCTATACGCCAGAAGAGATTGCCATGTCAGCACTCAGATGCTGGCGAGCGGGCGCATCGATCGCACACATTCATGTACGTGATCCAGAAAGCGGTGCACCTTCGATGGAGCTCAGGCTCTTCCAGGAGGTAGTGGAGCGGATCCGTGCTGAGAGCGACATGCTGATCAACCTGACCACCAGCGGTTTTCACTTGACCGGTGAGGATGCCGGTGAGCGCCGACTCGATCCGTTGAAACTCTCCCCTGAACTTTGCTCATTTGATATTGGATCGGTCAATTTCAGAGAGGGCGCTTTTGTCAACCCACCGGTATGGGGGGGGATGGCAGCTAAACGCATGCAGGCAGCGGGGGTGAAGCCGGAGATCGAGGTGTTTGAGCTGGGGCACATTCGACAGGCGTGCGCCTTGATCGATGATGGTCTCATCGATCAGCCGGCCTATTTTCAACTCTGCATGGGGGTGGGTTGGGGAATCGGTGCGACTGCAGAGAACCTCAATTTCATGCACTCAAAACTCCCTCATGGGGCGATCTGGTCCGTGCTAGGCGTGGGGCGGGCACAGCGCCAAATGATCGCGCAGGGAGCAGAGATGGGGGGACACGTACGCGTGGGGCTGGAAGATAATCTCTATCTGGAGAAGGGGGTGTTGGCGACGAGCAACGCCCAGTTCGTCGATCAAGCCGTCCAGATGGCAAAGGAGCTGGGACGGGAAGTAGCTTGCCCTGCAGATGCCAGAGAGATCCTGGGCATTCGGACGATTGCGATTTGACGCATTCATGCATGTACAGGGAGGGTGATGATGAGCAAGCGTGATAACTTCCTCTATGAGCATGTCGTCCATCGTGGCCGGGGGGAGAGGCCTGTAATCGAACGTGGCGAGGGTATCTACCTTTACGATCGGGACGGTAACCGCTACCTGGATGGCGCCTCTGGGGCAGCTGTGGTCAATCTGGGCCATGGCGTGGAGGAGGTTGTGGAGGCGATGCGTGAGCAGGCCCGGCTCGTCAGCTACGCAGCCCCGAGTGTGTTTGCCCATCAAAGCACCCTTACGTTGGGCGAAGTCATCAGCGCCCGGGCACCCGGAACACTGAAGGGTGAGTGTCGGGTCTGGTTCAACTGCACCGGTACGGACGCCGTCGATGATGCCCTGCGATTGGCCCGCCAGTATTTCGTGGCGAGCGGCAATACCTCCAAACATCTGATCATCTCCCGCTGGCAAAGCTTTCATGGCAACTCGATCGGCATGGCGGGAGTTCACGGTCACACCAAGCGTCGTAGACTCTTTAGCCCGATGTTTGTCAACAGCGCGCATATTCCTGCAGCCTTCTGTTACCGCTGCCCTTTTAGGCTGTCGTTTCCGGACTGTGATCTGCGCTGCGCCTGGGCACTTGAGACCGAGATCCGCCAGCAAGGTCCAGAGAATGTGGCCGCTTTTGTGGCAGAACCCGTGGTGGGTGCGGCGCTGGCTGGTGTTCCAGCACCCGAAGGTTACTTCGAGATCATCCGCCAAATCTGCGACACGTATGATGTGCTCTTCATCGCCGATGAGGTCATGAGCGGATGGGGGCGCTGCGGCGATTGGTTTGCCATCGAATCCTGGGGCGTCACGCCGGACATCATCGCCGTGGGGAAAGGCTTAGGGGCGGGATACACACCGATCGCCGCCACGATTGCCGGTAATAAGTTATGGCAGGCGATCGAAGATTATGATGGCGCCTTCATGGCCGGTCACACGATGAACCAGAATCCGACCTCGTGTGCCGCCGCGCTGGCCGTGGTCCGATACATGGAATCACATGATCTCCTGGCGCACATCCAAAAGCTGGGGGAGATACTCCGTACGCAGCTTGATACGCTGCTAGATTTTGAGATTGTTGGGGATGTGCGCGGGATGGGGTTGCTGTGCGGAATAGAATTCGTGCGCAATAAAGCGACGAAGGAGCCCTTTGACCCTTCCCTCAAGGTCAGTTCGTTATTTCAAAAAGAAGCCCTGAAACGAGGCCTGGTGATCTATCCTTGCACCGGTTCGGTCGATGGCATCGCCGGTGATATGATTCTGGTTGCTCCGCCCTTTATGATCAGCGAAGGGCAATTACAAGAAATGGTTAGGCTAATAAGGGATGCTGTAGTAGCGACAATTAGCGTTCTGAACTAAGGAAGGGAATCAAGCAGGGGGGCCAACTTTTGGAAGGGAGGAAAGGTAGATGCGTACATGGATGACCTCTTTGCAAGCAGCGGTGATTTTCTCTGTCATCGCCATGCTTTCTTTCCTGGGATATGCGCTGTTGGTGTACCGCTATCTGATCGAAGAGTTGATGCCCGGGATCCCTGGGGCGGTTGTGCAGACGCTGTTTGTGCTGCTCCTGGTTGGGGTGTGGATCTGGTCGCTCTTTGATGCCATTCGTGGAACTCGGCGCGGTCTCGTTGTTGCGCTGGTGTGTACGGCGCTGCCAGCCGCTTTTACGCTGTATGATCTCATCTATTATTCCCCAGTACCCTACGGCTGGCCACTCCTGCAGATCTTTGTATGGACTACATTTATCCTCTCACTTGGGGCGATCGTTGCGCTTGTGGTTCGGCTGCTGAGCTTCCGTTCCACAGGTTGACCTGAATTGAGCAGGTTGGTGTCCCACACCCCTTTGGCTGTACAGATCGATTGCTACTCTTTGCCTGGGATCATCATCGCCCTTTGGCGCTAAACGCTTTGCTTCACTTGGCTTATAATTCCCCTTTACGCAGCGTTAAACCGTAACGAGAGAGGGTCCAGGGTCGAATAAGCATGATCGGAAGGGGAGTGGTCCCTCCCTGCGCTTGAGCTGAAGTAAATGAGCGAACTGGTACAAATCGAATCGCTGATATTGGAGCTCTTGCTGGTCGTCTCGATCGTGGCGATCATCGTGCGGCGATTCCGGATTCCGTACACGGTCGCGCTAGTCGTTGCCGGCTTTGTATTGTCATTCCGTGCAGGCCTGCAAATTGAACTGACCTCTGAGCTTATCCTGGCGCTCTTACTGCCCCCGTTGGTCTTCGAAGCGGCCTTCCACTTGAGTTTTGAGCAGCTGCGGCGCAGCCTGCCAACGATTGCTCTGCTGGCGATCCCGGGCGTTGTAATCAATATGCTCATTGTCGGTGGGATCCTCAACCTGGGCCCGGGCATCCCTATCACCATTGCCCTGGTATTTGGGGCTTTGATCGCCGCGACAGATCCCGTCTCGGTGGTGGCAATATTCCGCCGCCTGGGTGCGCCCAAACAACTCGAAGTGCTATTGGAAGGGGAAAGCCTGTTCAACGACGGTACGGCGATCGTGATCTTTGGCATCGCTCTCGAGATCGTGGGGATGGGGGAATTTACCCTGGTGGCTGGCATCACCGAATTCCTGCAGGTTGCAGCCGGTGGATTGCTCATCGGGGCGGCCCTGGGCTGGCTATTTTCCCAGCTCATCTCCCGTATCGATGATTATCTCATCGAAATCACCTTAACCACGGTCTTGGCTTTTGGCGCCTATCTGGTTGCAGAACAATTTCATCTCAGCGGAGTCCTGGCTGTTGTTGCTGCCGGGCTGGTGAGTGGCAGCAGCGCTGAGCGAGAGATGTCCCCAACCACACGCATCGTGCTGATCAATTTCTGGGAATATGTGACCTTTCTGGCAAATTCGGCGGTGTTCCTGCTCATCGGTGTGGATGTCGAGATCGCTTCGATGTTGACCCATTGGCCATTGATCCTATGGGCCATCGCGGCAGTCCTGTTGAGTCGCCTTGTGACGATCTACGGGCTGACCCAATTTAACCGCGTAATCCCTCGCCACTGGCGGCATGTGCTTTTCTGGGGGGGGCTGCGTGGGGCGATCGCGCTTGCGCTGGCCCTGAGCATCCCGGGTGATTTCGGTCCTGAACGGCAAACCTTGATCGAGATGACCTATGGCGTGGTGCTCTTCAGCCTGGTGGTTCAAGGGATGAGCATGGGTACCTTGCTTAACCGCCTTGGTATCACCACCAAATCGGAGGACGAAATTGAATACGAGCGACGGCTGGCACGGGCGCGCGCCGCTAATGCTGGCTTTCAGCACCTGCAAGGCTTGAGTGAAGATGGCTTGATCTCGGTACACACCTGGCGCACCATCCGGCCGATGCTAGAGCAGCGCATGGATGCGCTGGTCGGTTCGGTACAGGAGGTTGTGAGCGAATCCCCCGAATTGGAAGCGGAGGAGTTCGAGACTGCTCGAAAGGAAATGTTGCGTGCACAGCGCAGCATGTTGGGAACGATGCGCACAAGCGGCGCACTCTCGGATGAAACCTATGACGAGCTTGTTACCGAAATCGATCAAGCGATCACTTCCGATCGCGAAACTTGGGGTCAGTATGCCCTGAAAGGCCTTGACAACAACATCTGCCAGTTACTCTTGGCAGTTGTCCAATCAAACGATCTTGAATCGGCTTCAAATGCCCTGGCGATCCGGGGGATCCAGGTGACACGGATCCAATCCCAGGGCGGGTTCTTGCGGAAGCGAAATCATGTGCTGTTGTTGGGTATTGCTCCGGGTCGGCTCAAAGCGGCGATGGACACGCTTGAGCGAGTATGTAATGAACGGGTTGACTACATTTCCCCCCTCAATCTCGGGGTGGAGGATGATAAACGTGAGCGATTACCCGTGCGCGTCCAAGGGTCAGCTGCTTTTGTATTTGACGTCGAACGTTGTGAGGTTATCCTATGAAATTACTCGTTGCCATCATTCGTGCCCAGGACACAGATAGCATCCTGACCGCATTGGTCGAAGCGGATTTTGGTGTGACGCACATCGCTTCGACCGGCGGCTTTTTGCGGCGGGGCAATGCCACTTTACTGATTGCCACCGAAGATGACCGGATTGATACCGCTGTGGAAGTCATCCGTGAAGCCGCCTCACCACCCGATGAAAACCAACGACGTGCAACCGTTTTTGTACTCAAATTGGAAGAATTCGAGAAGCTTTAAGGATTAAGCACAGCATCAACGTCCACGAAAATCCGGCCGAGGCCTGTTTCCCCGCTTCACTCGCTGGATTGTGATCCCCAGGTTCCCTCAAATCCATTTTCGTCGAATGTGCATACAGCACGTCATGGGGGGCTGTGGTGCCGTAGTCGATATACTTGACCCGTTCAAGTTTTTGTGCTTGGGGGGGGCAGCCCATCGTGCAGCATGAAATTATGCAAGCGAATTTGTTCATAATGAGCGAGTGATAGCTTCGCCACAATGTCCATATGCGCTTGGCTGAAAAACCAGGTGTCCTTAGCCTCTGGCCTAGAAAAAAGCACCTGTTTACCAAAATCGTAAAACTCGGGATCGGCCTAATTAGCGTTCAATTGCTGGGCCATGTGTCGCATGGAGGCTGGATCAACACGGCTATGCTCGGGGTTGATGAAGGCACGTTACGTGCGAATTTCATCTACAGCGATATCCATTTATTCGCGTAACATCGGCTCGTGCCTGGAATTTGCTTTATTTGAATAAAATTTGGGTCCCTAATTCCGCAATAATGATACAGGGATGCACCTTTCATTTGATTCGCATTGTAGTCTTTAACTACACATAAGCGACCGGGTTTCATCACCCGGCCGCTATAGGATCACCAGTATGTTAGAGGCTATGCCGTTGGCGCGGTGTTCAGCCCTAACTGCGTAGACTGGGCGCCAGCCGTTGCGTGGGCAATGGCTCCCCCGGCGAGACTGTCCATCGGGTAGATGATGATCATGGCGCTTTCTTCCTTGGACATTTCCAGAAGCGCCTGAATCTGACGCAGCTGCATGCTTCCTTCCTGCTGTTCAAGCATTTGAGTAGCTTCCGCCAGCGCAGCAGCGACGTCCTTCTCAGCATCAGCCTGGATGCGCTTGGCCTTTGCACTGCGTTCGGCACGGGCGATGACGGCGAGCTCTTCGACCAGTGAGGGTGGGGCGGTCACATCGGTGATACGCACGGCCCGCACGTTTACACCGTAATCCGTGGCGGCGGCGTCAATCTCCGCCTTGAGCATCGAGCCGATTTGCTCCGTCTCGCTCAGCAGCATCCTTAGATCGTTACCGCCAATCGTGCTCTTAAGCGCCTCCATCGATGCCCACTCGGTCGTCTTCCAGTAATCCACCACATCGATAGATGCTTTCTCGGGACTTTCAACCTCAAGCTCGATCGCTGCTGTGATGTCCACCGGGATGTTGTCTTTTGTGAGCGTCTTCGTAGCCTTGACCTCGTAGGTAGAAATGCGGATGTCGATGATGCGGGCAATGGAGTAGAGGAACGGCGGAATGACAAACAATCCTGGTCCACGTTCGCCGACGGATTTTCCCATCCGTAGCAAGACGATACGCTCCCATTCCGGTAGCACGTGGAACATTCTGGCCAGGACGTTAGCCAGCCACAGGATGAAAAAACTTTCCACGACCCCCCATGCGAGCAAACCTATGGAAGGGGCAGGTCCAGAGCCTATCACGCCCTGCGGGAATCCCGTGAAGTTGGGAAGAGCGATCCATAACCACAGGGGGATGAAGATGATGAGTCGCACCACGTTGCGGATGAACATTTGAACTGGATTCACTCGACGTCGCATAGTTGTAGCCTCCCTTTGAACTCGTTGCGTATCGGCACTGTCAAGTGCATTGACGATACTCAATACCTGTTGGGTAGAACTTGTCATAGCCTTCTCCTGACCGACAGCGTCTGCGCGGACTGCCAGTGCCTATTTCTCATTGAGCATAGGTCTCCTTCGTCCTGTCAAAGTGACGAGGACCTGATGCGATGCAGACACTGGAGTTTTCCCCCTTCATCCCAGTTTAAGGGGTGGGAGAGGAACAGGCAATCAAGCCTTTAATCTGGGTGTATATACAGGATGACGTGATCTCTTCGGATTAAACGCTATAATTGCAGGCTCAAATGCCTGTGGAGTAGGACTCGTCTATGCTTTCAGTATTGAAAAGAAGAAATTACGGGTTGCTGTGGATTGCTCAGCTGATCTCGATGATCGGTGATTGGGCCATGTTCACAGCCTTGCCCTTCTTTGTTTATCAAATCACGGGATCGGTACTTGCTACGGGCGTGATGTTCATGATCCAGGTGCTGCCGCCCCTGGTTCTGGGATCCGTGGCGGGCGTGTTCGTCGATCGCTGGGACCGGCGCTGGACGATGATCGGATCGAGCCTGTTCCGCGGCGCCGTTCTTCTGCTCCTGCTGGGGGTGCGATCGGCTGATATGATCTGGTTAGTCTACCTTACCGGTTTTCTAGAGTCAGCAGCAACTCAATTCTTTGGACCGGCCAACAATGCCCTGCTGCCCACACTCGTTGAGGAAGACCAGCTTATCACCGCCAATTCGCTCGATTCCCTTGGTGAAAATAGCGCCCGCTTGATCGGACCTGCAATTGGGGGTACGCTCCTGGCGTATCTAGGTTTGCGAGGCGTGATCCTTTTTGATATCAGCACCTATATCCTCGCCGCATTTTTGATGTACCTGATCCGCATTGTTCCTGCTGAGCATGTTAGCCTTGAACTTGAAAGTAGGTCGGCAGGATCGATGCTCTCTGGGTTCTGGCGGGAATTCAAGGCTGGTTTAGCATTAGTTCGCGGTAAGCCTGCGCTTTCGCGCATCTTCCTGGTGCTCGCGATTGCCATGCTGGGAGACAGCATTCTCACTGTGCTGCTGGTAGCCTTCTACCAGGACGTCGTCGGGGTGAGTTCGGCCGAGTTCGGCATCGTGCTTACCGTACGGGGGCTCGCCGGTATCCTCGGCGGCCTGGCGATGAGCGCCATTGGAAGCCGGTTCAGATCCAATCACCTGATCTCCTACGGGTTGATCATCACTGGGATTGCCATCTTGGCCATGATCCTCTTCCCGTATTATTTGGCCACGATCGGCATCATGCTCCTGCTCAGCGTGCCCATGATGGCCTGGTTGATCAGCAGCCAAACCTGGATTCAAACACATTCGCCGGGTGAATATCGCGGTAGGGTCTTCGGTGTCTATGGTACGGTTAGTGCTTTACTCATGCTGGTGGGTATGGCCTTCGCCAGTGGCTTGGGGGATATTCTGGGCATCACCACAACCTTGTACTTTGGGGGCGGGATCTATATTGCCTCGGGGTTGCTCGCGGCTGCGTTATTGCGTGGGATTATTCAAATACCTGAAAGCGATTCTGCCTCGGTGGTTCGCGAGAAGATTTAAAAGCTTGAGCTCAATATTACCTCAAAGTAAATCAGGGCGATTCTCTCGTAGGCGAGTAACGTTGTTGAATTTTGGCAACAAGGCCTCCTAAAGGTTACCTTCTTGCATGCTCTCAAGCTACGCTATATAGCACCATAGTATTATGCGGGTTGGCTTCAGTCACCAAGGGGGTTGCCGATGAAGCTTTTCCGATTCCTCCCATACGCGGCCTTGCTTGCTGCGCTTTTTATTCTCGGGGGAAGCGCCAGAGCTGATTGTAGGGAAGACGACCTTCGTTGAAGCTTCACAGGATCGTTCGGTCTCGAGATCTCATGCAACCAGCCTCGTTCACGGCGTCTCCGGTGTGGCGACCTCCAGCTCAATGATCTCCGGCGTGGCTAGCTGTATTTCGATCGTTTCCTGCGTGGCGATCTCCATCTCGATCGGCTCCTGCGTGGACACCGTCAACATAAGCGTCCCGCAAGGCTCGACGAAGCTGAGCACCGTCCCCAAACCCTTCGATTCGTAGACCGTTTCAGAGCCAAATAGCTTGACCCAGGTTCGGATCTTGAACGTGCGCACATCCCCACAGGATTCATCTGCCGGGACGATGTAGAGCAAGTCGTTGAGGCTATGAAATGTCTTTGCTGGGATCAAGCTGCTCACCTGTAAATCGTAGAGATTGTAGCCGGCATCGGCAAGAATGTAACCCCATTGATCGAGGCTGGCTTGATCAGACGGATCGATGCAGGAGCCTGGATTCCCGCAGTTCGTTTTGTTCTCCAGGTCCCAGAACAGGTAGGCATGCGGGTGCAGCGTGAGGTCACCGGGGTTGAGGATGTCGACGGCGTCGCCGGGATGACACATTTGATTGGCGAAATCAGGCTTCACCCAGCCTGGCAGGCGATTCACACAATCCGAGGTTTCCGTGGAAAAGTGGATCGTGGGAGAGAGGAGCTGTGGATCAAGAACGGGCTTGGGTGGGAAGATCGAATCGAGCAAGTTTTGCGGAAGAACTTCAAACGATAGTTCCGTGCCCATCTCGGGTTTGTTCAGATCGATCAATCCGGTTTGTCCCGGGTCTACGGCGATCTCAAATTGGCCAAGCGAACCCAACTGGCCTGCCATCCAACCCCAACAATCCCAAAGTGTCAAAAGACGATCATCGGCAATGCCTGGTTCGGGAGGATGAAGGTCGATAGTGATGTCAAAGAAGGAATCCACCATGAAGAAACCTCCGTCAACCCCATTTAAGGATGTATCGGGGGCTTCCTGCTCGGATTCCTGCTGTAAATCGAGTGGGTGGAGCACGCCAGCCGGGAAAAAGCCTACTTCAGGTGCACGCTGCCAATTGATCCCATCGAGGGAGACGTAGCAATACAGATTATTGGCCGCCACCGGGGGTTTGAACTGCTTAAGGAGAAGGGAATATGTAATAGGTTTGTTGTTCTCTTCCGGGCAATCAACGCTCACCAGTGCCGGGTTGCTTGCCACGCTGCTATCCTGCCCATGGAACGCAGTGACAACATAGCTAAACAGGCCACTCTGCGGAGGGGTGTCCTCAGCGATCAACCAACCCTGTCCAGGGTGCGCTGCCAGCGCGAAGGTCGGTGTGGGGTTTTGCGTTTCCCCTTCTGATGTTCGGTAGACCGAGAAACCTTGCTCATTCTCGGATTGATCGTGGATGAGCAGCGTGACCTTACAGTCCTGCGCTTGCGCTACCAGTTCGGGTGCCACGAGTGAATCTTCATTTCCGGCCATCCATTGGATGAATCCCGGTAGTGAAGGCGCCCAGGCCGGCAAGGGTTCTATCCCCTCTGCCATGTGGGGCGGCATGATCTGGGAGGGAAAAAATTGCGTTGGTAGACTGGTTTCGCCGGGGACAGTTTCCTGCAAATCCGCGTAAAGCCAAACAATCTCCGAGTCGCTCCATTCGCCCTGCGCGTCCAGAGCGCGCGCCCGCAGCGTATGTCCCCCAGGCGTGTATGTAAGTCCCTTGAAAATGACCGGTAAAGGGGAGATCCCATCAGGGTCTGGTGATTCAATCGTACCTACCATCTGTTGGTCCACCCAGAGTTCCACGCCTTGTATCGGGGCGAGTCCCATGGCAACGATGTGGACGGCTTGGGGCTCACCGGCTGGGACGAGCTTGCCCGAAGCGGGATCTGTGATGTGGACCAGCGTTCCCGGGAGCGTGAATCCCGGATCCACCGGGAGCTGCTGATATTGCTTGTACTGACTTCCCATCAATACGGCCCCGGTTACGATCCCTAATACCACGAGGATGATCCCTCCGGTCAAGATAGGGCTACCTTTTTTGCTCATCAGAGTTCCTCCCCAGAGGTAGATACTCTCTCCTGTAAATTGCACATGCCTACCGAACCAAAGAGCAGACCATGCCTATTTCTCGTTCCGCATCCGCCATCAATACTCCTTCTTTTCACTTCCGTGCACCCTTTTGTAAGAACCTCGCAGACCGGAAGAAGTCGTACAAGTTTCCAAGCAATCTCGGAAGGTGTATCCCTTGAATCACAACTGCAGCCATCCGTACCTTCGCGAAGCTTTACCCGACAGTTGGGCTCGGGCATTTGCCGAACCCGATGTGAGGGTGGTTGCATGCATTATGAACATGGATCCGCTACGGCATGATGCAAGCGTCGCCCGGTGCAGCCCCAGCAGGACATGGATGGACACAGATGATTTCTCCACCCGGCTGCCGTTGCGTACAGCCTTCGATTTGGGGTGTTTCGGTGGGCGGTAGTGGAGGTGGAATCAATGTCGGTAAATTGTCACATGCCCCTTCCATGGTCCCGTAATTCTGACCCAGGGGGACATAGCAGGGCAGGAGGTTGTTAACCCCTTCAATCTGGGCGAAAAAGCCATCTGGGCTCAAACCCAACACAGGACTGCTCTGCCCGGGAACGAGGCTATCGATGGCGGGGTAGAGCGAACCACCTGGGCCGGTTCTGCAGAAGAGGTTGACAAGCGCAGTGTACACACACACCCCGGGGGTATTAGTTGGGGTGGAGGAAGATGTTGGCAATGGTGGAGGCGAGAGGATCGGAAGGCCTGCCGTCGGGGGCAGGGTCAGGATGGCGGGAGGGGTGCTGATCATGAGTTGGAGATTCTCATTAACTGTAACTTCAGCGTAGACATAAGGGCTGAAACTAAATCCACTCCTTGCTCGCACTGAGATCATGTATGTACCCGGTGCCGAAGGAAGCCAATCCGATTCGCCCATGAAGAGCGTCCCATACTGGGAGCCCCCGGATCCTGTCGACGTCGGTGCACTTTCATCGAGGATCGTCCCATCGATGCGGACCTGGAACTGGTCAATGCCTGAAGAGCTTGCGCCGTGATACACGATGGTATAGGTCTCGAGGGGGATTGTAGATTGATGAAGGGGCGCGTCGATCCAGGCCTCTACAAGCGATGGTGTGGGCCTAACGGGCGCGTCCTTGGTGCATGCAGTTAATCCCAAGAAGAGGATTCCGAAGAGAAACCGAAGCTTCGATTTCATTGTAGCCTCCAGGCATTACTTCGAAGTGTGAACAAAAGGTGACGGGAGAAAAGCTTGCAACGGATCGGGGGGTAACGGTCGATTTTCGTGCATCTGCTGCGTTGTAAGCCGATCATCCAATTTCTCTGCTTTGATGTGTTTTCAAGGACGATGGGATTATTATTGCACAAATATTCCTGGACTGCAGGAGTTTTGATTGCACCCAGGGGCTACCTTAAAGAAGGTTAGAAGATTTGTTTTCTGCTGTATGATAATCATAGGCGTCCCTGCCCAAGCGGATATTCGAGGATAGATTCATGGTCGTCCGACTACAAGCAGGAGAACCCGGGATCAAGCTGCTATCCCTGAAGCAGGTGATCCAATGGGCGCGCGTGCGGTCCATGTGGCCGCTCCATTTCGGGACAGCCTGCTGTTCCTTTGAAGGTATGTCAGCGGGGGCTTCACATTACGATATATCACGCTTTGGTATGGAATACTCCCGGCCAACACCCCGCCAGGCGGATTTGATGATCGTGGGGGGTCGGGTAACTCGCAAGATGGCCCCTGTCGTGCGGCGATTGTATGAGCAAATGGCTGATCCCAAATGGGTGCTGGCCATGGGTGACTGTGCAAGTTGTGGGGGTCTGTTCAACAATTACGCCGTCGTACAAGGTGTCGACGAGGTCGTACCGGTCGATATCTACATCTCGGGTTGTCCGCCGCGTCCAGAAGGCATGCTCACCGCCATCCTCCTGTTGCACAAACGTATGCTCACCGGGGACATACAACGCTGAACTTCTATATTTTCCCTATGAGATGTATTTCAATCCCGTCCCGGTGTTGCAGAGCAGGATGCGGGCATCCCGGTCCAGCCAACCGGTCTCCAACAACTTGACCAACCCCGCCAACGTGGCGGCACCCTCCGGAGCGGCGAAGAGCCCCTCTTGCGAAGCAAGTTGACGCTGGGAAGCGAGGATCTGCTCATCGCTAGCCTCGATTGCCGTCCCGCCGCTCTGACGCAGTACCTTCAAGATCAAGCGGTCGGCAAAGGCATTGGGGACGCGCAATCCAGAAGCGATCGTCTTCGCATCCGGCCAGGTTTCCATGCGTTCCTTGCCTTCAAGAAAGGCTTTCACCACAGGGGCGCAGCCCTCGGATTGCACCGAAACCATTTTGGGGCGGCGCTCGTCGATCCACCCCAGTTGCTCAAGCTCATCAAAGGCCTTCCAGATACCGATCAGTCCCGTGCCACCTCCGGTCGGGTACAGGATCACATCGGGCAAGACCCAATCAAAGGCTTCCGCGATCTCCAACCCCATCGTCTTTTTTCCCTCCAGGCGGTAGGGTTCCTTGAAGGTCGAGATGTCAAACCAGCCGTGCTCACGCGCCGCCTGGCCGGCCATGCGGCCGGCATCACTGATCAATCCATCGACCATGTGTAGATCGGCTCCGCTAACCTGCACCTCGACGATATTGGCAGCTGGTGCATCTTTGGGCATGTAGACGTGGGCGCGCAACCCGGCACGGGCGCAGTAGCTCGCCAGCGCGCCGCCGGCGTTCCCCGCTGTTGGAATGACGAACTCCCGCACCCCCAGTTCCATGGCTTTCGATACGGCCACAGATAGTCCGCGCGCCTTGAATGTCCCGGTGGGCTGGCCAGATTCGTCCTTGCCGTAGAGTTGCGCCAGGCCGAGAGCAGCCCCGATTCTTGGTAACGAGAGGATGGGTGAATCGCCCTCTCCCAACGTGACTCTGTGGGTAGGTTCTCGTACCGGTAAGAGTTCATGCCACCGCCAGAGCCCGCGCGCCCGCTCACGGATGGTCTCCTTGCTGAGGCTACCTCGCACTTCCTCTAATCGATAGGTGGCCAGCAGCGGGCTGTCGCATGCAAGGCAGAAGGTTTGCAGTTTATCGGGATCGAAGATCTCCAGGCAGTGTGGACATTCCAGGTGACTCAAGGATGATGTCATCGCTTTGGCTCCCTATGCTTCCTCGCATGCTAGAAGGTAGATCCTGGAAAGCGGTTCATGAACCGATCCCATTATCGACGATCGAACGTTGGACAGCAACGTTTGCAGAAAAGGAGAAATCAACGAGAATGATCTCAGCCTGGTGCGCATGTTGACAACCGGTTTTCCTTGCGTATTTTCATTGGAGGTTTGGTATGGGATTGTTTTCACTTAAGGTCAATGGTCAGGCCCATCCCGTCGAAGTGGATGCAAAAACGCCGCTTCTATGGGTTTTGCGAGATGAGCTTGGGTTAACCGGCACGAAGTACAGCTGCGGGATCGGGCAATGTGGCGCCTGTACTGTGCATCTGGATGACCTGGCTGTGCGCTCCTGCAGCATCCCGGTCGAAGAGGCCAGTGCCCACGCCATCACCACGATTGAAGGGCTCTCCACCGCCGGGGATCATCCTCTGCAGCAAGCATGGTTGAGAGAACAGGTTCCCCAATGTGGCTACTGCCAGCCGGGTCAGATCATGCAGGCCGCTGCGTTGCTGAAAGCCAACCCCCAACCCACGCAGCCTGAGATCATCCATGCCATGCGCTCGGTATTGTGCCGCTGTGGGACCTATCAGCGCATCCTCAAGGCGGTTGAACTGGTTGCTGTGCAAGGGGGTGCGCTATGAAACCGTCTCTCCCCTATGAGCGGCGTGCGTTCATCAAGCTATCCGCCATGGCAGGAGGTGGACTGCTCATCGGCGTATTCTTATCTTCCTGCGCGGAGGAGATCGACGAGACGCTCACGCCTACAGCACTGCCGGATCCAACCGCGAGGCCGGATCCGGAGGCACGCTTCGAGCCGAATGTATTTGTGAAAATCGACGGTACGGGCGCCGTCACGGTCACTGCTCCCAAGCCCGAAATCGGGCAGGGAATACGCACGGCCTTCGCCATGATCGTGGCCGATGAGCTGGGCGCGGATTGGGAGTCGATCAAGGTCGAGCAGGCCGATGCGGATAGCCGCTATGGCGACCAGGTGACCGGGGGCAGCGGTGGGGTTTCCGGATCGTATGTCGGTTTGCGACAGGCCGGGGCGGCAGCCCGCACGGTG
>JBFFQB010000066.1:0-19154 GCA_041573795.1 Anaerolineales bacterium | reverse complement strand
GCCTTTTTTCAGCCGGTTCGGGAGAAGGATGATGGAGCAGTTCGCACGCGAAATCGAACAGGTGGCTCGTACGCAGGGGGAGGTGCAAAACGATATAGCGGGTATCACCGAAACTGAGATTCGCCATGCGGCTGCAGCGAGCCTGAATCTTATTGGAGACGCTCAGGAATGGCCGTAAAGTAAGTTGATCTGAGCTTGCTCGCGTTGACCGCCTTCTTCGGCCCAGCTATAATGCCGGCAGGGGCGGATAGCTCAGTTGGTTAGAGCGCTTCTCTTACACAGAAGAGGTCGCAGGTTCGAGTCCTGTTCCGCCCACAAGAACCGTTTGATTGTTCTGTCGAACGGTTCTTTGCTTTTCTCCGCCTTAAACAAAGGGGCGAATTTGCCGTTGGGTTCGTAGCAGGCATCAAGAGAGGAAGCCACTCTCGTGAATAGGGGCCTTGAGCTTCGGCGGTGTCGCCCACAACCCAGCGATCGCCAACACAGCCAACACGCTTGCGATCACGATCAAAGAAAGCCGAAAATCCCCGAAGCGGTCGTAAGCCAGCCCCATAAGGAAAGGTCCAACGCTGCTGCCGGCAACGCTTGCCGTCCACATACTGCCGCGTATGTGTCCCAGATGGGTTCGCCCGAAATAGCGCACCCAGACGGTATTCGAAAGGCCGCCGAATAACCCTAAGCCCAAACCTAGGGTGAGCGTATAGGACAGGACAGCGATATCAGGAGGCAGGAAAATTAGAGCACTGACAGCGAGCGAGTACAACCCCAGCGCTCCAACAACCAACCACCTTAAAGCGATGCGATCAGCTAGTGCGCCGCCAAGGATCTGGAAAATTGCCGAGGCGACCATTAAGAGCGAGAACATTCCTGCCGCAGCTTCCTCAGACAGCCCCAGCTCTGTGAAGATAGGGAGCAGGTTGAAGGTGATGGCTGTGGCGATGGCAGCCCAGGCGATCCAGCTCACAACCAAAATCCAATAGGATCGTGAGCGCATAGCTTCCTTCAAGCTGAAGTCCCCTTCGGGACCCGATGCTTGCAGCTTAGCGTTCACTGGGACCTTTGGCGGATTGCCTGCCTCGATGGCCTCACCGATATCTTCGGGACGTCCAACGTAGATGAAGAGTGCCAACGGGAGCATCACGACCAGCACGACTGCGCCAGCGAGCATATATGTTTCGCGCCAGCCGATCTGATTGATGATTGCCAACACACCGATGGGAATGCTCCCGATTAGAAGGCGGACGACAACGTTCTTGATCCCCGACACCCTGCCCAGACGCTCGCGAAACCACATCGCCAGCATGTTGGTGGAGAGCAATTCCAAGGCGCCCTGGCCGAACATACGCAAGAAGAAAAAGGCCAAGGTCAGCATGAATAGATCATTGACTTGCGCGATGAAGACGCAGGCAAGGCTGAAAAGCACCACGACCAGGATCAGCATCCGTCGGATGCCAACCCGATCCGACCAGTAACCGATGTAGGGTTGGGCAACCGACGCCAAGATGGTGCCCAGCATGTAAGACCCAGTGAGCTGGCTCAGGCTCACGTCGAGTGCCTCACGGAAGGAGGGGTTAAAGACCGACACCATGTAGGTCTGACCAGGGCTGGAGGCAAAGCTAGCTAGAATCGATACCGGCAGAATGAGCCAACCGTAGAAGAAACGCAGCCTCTTGGCTAGCCAGTGTGATTTCGTTGCGCGCAATGTTGTTGAGGCCATAAGATAATATTGTAAGACGATTGCGGATTTCGTGTGCGCATTAGGGGTTAATAACCTCGCCCGATGCCATTGTTCAACTTAGCTTGGCATCCGTTGAGAAACCTTTCTTTTTGAGAGGATATTCCGTTATGATGTGGCCTATGAAGCGCATCCAACGCTGGGTTGTAATTCTCATGCTGCTCGCATTCCTTCTGGGCGCTTGCCTGCCGACGGTTGAGCTCGCGCCAACACGCACGTCTCCAGGTGATCTCCCTGAAGGAACCCAGGCTCTGCCCCCAGCCTTCACATCAACCCCCTCACCGCCAGCAACACGCACGCCTGCACCTACACCTGACCTACCGACACTGGATCAGCGACTGGGTCTCTTGCCAGCTTACGCCAGAGATGTGGCTGCACTACAAGACGCAACCCGCTACTGGATTGAAATCGAAATCAGCTTTGATGATCACGCCCAATCAGCCTCGATCGATGGGAGAGCGCGGATCCACTTCATTAATCCCTTAGATGAGCGCCTGGACGACATTGTCCTGATGTTATGGCCGAATAACGAACAGTATGCCGCTAGCATGATCGCTGGGCCGGCGGTCATACAGGACGAGGTGGTCGAGGGCAGCACGATCCGTGGGAGCCCGGGGCTATCCTTTGATCTACCTCGATCACTCGCGCCGGGGGAGAGAGTGGACCTGAGCCTGCCCTTCCAGGTAGAGATCAACCCGATGAGCGGGTTGTCACCGAAGCGGATGGGGATAACCGAAGGTGTGTTGCTAGCGCCGACCTTCTACCCCCTGGTACCTCGGTTGATCGAAGGCGAGTGGCAGACGGGAGACGCGCCGCCCGGGGGTGATACAACCAATTCCGACATCGCCTTCTACCAATTGGCTGTCACCTGGCCGGCGGATCTGTCCCTGGCGGCATCGGGCGTAGAGCTTGACCGGGACGTGGCGGGCGAGTTAGCGCATGCCACCTTCATCAGCGGCCCGATGCGCGATATCGCTCTCGCCCTTGGCCCGTTTCTTTTCGAGTCTCGTAAGGTTGGTGAGATTAACTTGCAAGCCTGGGTATTGCCTGAGCATAGTGATGATCTTGACATCATGCTTGATGCAGCCGAGATCCAGATGGTTTTGCTGGGAGAACTGGTTGGGCCCTATCCTTACGTTGAACTCGACCTGGTCGATGCCCCTGGTGCTTTCGGCGGGATCGAGTACCCCGGGTTGGTTTACGTCGGCACGCTGGGTGGCGATTGGATCATTGAGCCGACCGTGCATGAAGTGGCGCACCAGTGGTTTTATGGGTTGATCGGTGACGATCAAATCGAGCAGCCCTGGCTGGATGAGGCTGCCGCAACGTACGCCGAGGCTCTTTTTTACGAAGAAGTGAGCGGAAGTGGGCGGGGGACCGGGTTCCTCAGCGATTTGCGATCGATCGTACGCGGATACCCTGATCCAACCCTACCCATCGGATTGCCTGTGGGGGAATACCAGGATCAATTTGAGTATGCTGCCTTTGTCTATCTAAAGGGAGCGCTATTCTTTGATGCCTTGCGCAATCAACTTGGGGAGGCTGGCTTTAAGGATTTCCTGAAGAATTATTTTGAAACCTACCGCTATGGTTTTGCCGATGCGCTGGGGTTTCAGTCAATCGCCGAGGAGACCTGTAGCTGCGATCTGGCGTCGTTCTTTGCATTATGGGTCTACGAAGGGGGGCGCATCCTCGAGCTTGAGTAAATTCGCCTTGCGATAGGATGACTGTCTTCAATCTAACAACGTTGGAAGCCCCGTGATCTCGGTTGAAGCGCGGAAGTTGAAATCCCCACAAAGTGCAATGTCAGCGCCGAAGCCTAAATGTCAGGAAATCTTTGTGTATGCCCAGCGCGATTCGAATGCTGGTAATTGGCTTGATGGTTCTCTCCCAGCGTTGAATTGCCCTCCCCAATTTTTCTTCAATCCACTTTGCTGTTTCCGTCGTCTTTGCATACCGAGGCTGGACCAGCCCGAGACCTGCGCGGGGTGATATTTCCCACCGGAGAACAATGGCACGCTCTATGACGAGGGCTAGCGAGATTTATTCGGTGGATTGAGAGAGACACATAGCAGGAATAGGTGTGGGAAATGGCCTCAAATCATATAAGATGAAATAAGCCTCCAAGATATCCCACGTTCTGGCTGCCAGCAGGAACGAGAATGAAGCAGGAGAGGGAAGGGGAAGGAGCGATGCGTCCGCTCACGCAGATTGGCTGGCAACGGCGTGATTCAACAATGCTGCCAGGCCGGGCGGCAATATTCGAATATCTCAATATCGTGGAGAAGCGGTTGGCCGGTTTCTCCTGAATGTTGACTTCTTGGTAAAAGGAGAGCTCTTCCCATCGACGGGTAACACGATCCTGAGCCGCACGCTCTTCTCGCTTCTTCACGTGCAGCTTCATCTGGCGGAGGTGGCCATGGACCTACAGAATCGGGGTTTGGAACCCCCGGTTGGCAGTAGGATCGTCAGTGTGGATGAAGAACCACCAAGACGGTGATGGCTGTCCTTGACCGAGACTCCCCAGGCAAACTAGAATCCGATTACCATATAGCATCCCTTGCTGCGTCGTACGCGTTTGGCGGCGTGGTTGCATAGGAGCACAATGTCATGACTGATTTACTCTTCCGCGGGAACATGGAAGAACTCGATCCAGAACTACATCAAATAACTCAGCTCGAAGCTGAACGGCAGTACCGCAAGCTCATCCTGATCCCGTCTGAGAGCGCTGCACCGTTGGCTGTGCGAGAGGGGCTCTCAACTGCGTTTCAGAACGTCTATGCTGAAGGGTATCCGTCCGAAGAGACCCGCTCGATGACAGAGGAGCAAATCCTCGATCAAAGCCTGCGATTAGCCGAATACCGGCGCTATTCCGACCCGCGCTACTATAAGGGCGTCGAGTATGCCGACATAGTTGAGGCGCTGGCGCGCCGACGGTGTGCGGAGGTCTTCTCTGCCAACGGCACCGCTCCGGAGGACATCTACGTCAACCTACAGGCACTCTCCGGTGCACCGGCCAATAACGCAGTTTATTACGCATTAATGGAGATCGCTGACACCGTGCTGGGAATGAGCCTGCTGCATGGCGGACATCTCACGCATGGCTCCTCGGTCAACCGCTCTGGCCGTTACTATAACGCGGTCCACTACACCGTCGACCCTGAGACCGAGCAGATTGATTACGCGCAGGTTCGGGCGAAGGCACTTGAAGCAAAACCCAGGATGATCATTGCTGGCTATTCTTCCTATCCCTGGACTGTAGATTGGGCTGCGTTCCGTGCAATCGCTGATGAAGTTGGTGCCTACCTGCTGGCAGATATCGCCCATGTGGCCGGGTTGGTCGCTGCCGGTGTCTACCCTTCACCGGTGGGGATAGCCGACGTGGTTACTTTCACCACCCACAAATCATTGTGTGGCCCACGTGGCGCCGCAATTCTAACGACGAATAAAGCCTTGGCTCGCAAGATCGATCGCGCGGTTTTCCCGGGTGAACAGGGAGGACCGCACGTTCATAAAATGGTGGGGCAGGCGTTAGCTTTTAAACTGGCTAAGACCGATCAGTTCAGGCAACTGCAGAGGTCAATCGTTGAGAACTGTGTCGCCTTCACCAAAAAGCTTGAAGCCGAGGGCTTTCGCATCCCCTTTGGTGGCACGGATACGCACTTAATGAACCTTGACTGCAACTCGATCGTTGGTGAAGATGGTACACCGCTATCAGGCGACATGGCGGCACGCATCCTTGATGTTGCCGGGATCGTTGTTAACCGCAACACAATTCCGGGCGACCGCAGTGCTATCGATCCTTCTGGCGTGCGCATGGGTACTTCGTGGGTGACCCAACGCGGTTTCGGTGTGAAGGAAAGTGAGCAACTGGCAACGTTGATCGCTACATTACTTAAGAATTGTAAACCTTACAGCCAGGCCGGCCGTCGCCGCCCCTTGAAGCGGGCCAAGGTTGATTTCGAAGTCTTGAACGAGGTCAAGGCAGGAGTGCGTGCGTTGGCGCTGGCGGCCGGAATCGACTTCGAACCAAGCGCTCATGGCTATCCCCATTTTTATTACATGGATGACCCCCTGCCGGCTGCGCCATATGTGCAATGTGCGCTGCGGGGGGAGGTTGAGCCCTTCCTGCGCTGGACAACATCAGCCCGGCCGGGCGAGATAAAGCCGGGATCGAGGGTCAGGACGCAGCTGAGTCAACCGGACGGTCAAGTTGAAGTCGTGATCGAGCGACCCAAGGGTGATGGGGATTGGGTCCTGACGCTGCCGGTAGATTCCGCCGCGCTAGCGATCGCATGGCTGCGCGATTTGTCCGATGGGTATGTGACGGTCGATGCGCAGGATCTGCACAAGAAACTACCCGGGCCCGTGGTTGTGGAGCTGATCGGTGGGGTGGAGGCGCTTCCCAAAACAGAACAAGAAGCAGGTGGTCAAGATAAACCCTGGAGCCTGGTGGACTTAGCAGGAGGGGGAGAGGCGCTACCTGCCTTCACCTGGACGGAAGAAGAAGGTGAGTTGAAGGCCACGGCTCTGAATAAGGTACATCGTGAGCTGGGCGCCAAGATGGTGCCCTTTGCTGGTTGGGATATGCCGGTTTGGTATAGCTCGGTCCTGGAGGAGCATACCGCCACGCGTCAGGCTGCTGGACTGTTCGATGTTAGCCACATGGGGGTGTACCAGGTTGAGGGCCCGAGCGCTGGTGTCTTCCTTGACAGCGTTGTAACCAATGAAGTTGCCGCCTTAAAGGTGGGCCAATCACATTACGCGCAGTTTCTTGATCCAGCGGCCCATGTGATCGATGATTGCATGGTTTACAGGCGGGGTGATGATGTCTACCTCGTGGTGGTCAATGCCTCCAACGATGATAAAGACTGGGCCTGGCTCAACGCGGTAAAGGATGGGACGGTACGCATCGATGGATCGAGACCTTGGGCGAAAGCTTTTGGGCGGGATTGCAAGTTGCGCAACTTGCGAGACCCCAAAGAAGGCGCCGATCAGCGCGTCGATATTGCCCTGCAAGGCCCAAAGAGCCGGGAGATTCTGCTAGCGCTGGGCTGCGGCGAAGAAACCGCTGCGCAGCTTAAGGTGTTGCCCTGGGCGGGCGTGATGGAGGGCGAGTTTGGCGGTTTTGACCTGGTTGTTAGCCGAACAGGCTACACCGGTGAGCGGGTTGCCTTCGAACTGTTTGTCCATCCAAAGGATAGTGTGAAGCTATGGAACCGCTTACTCGAAGTGGGCGAACCCCTTGGATTGAAACCGGTCGGGCTGGGCGCGCGCGATTCTCTGCGCACCGAGGCTGGACTGCCGCTGTATGGTCATGAGATGGAGGGTGACATGGACTTCGGCGTGGGTCATGCTGGCTTCGCCGCCTATGTGAAGACCTACAAACCCTGGTTTATTGGACGGGAAGCCTACCTGGCGCAGGAAGCCGAGCGAAGCGGAGAGGTGACACGCTTCCGCTTTAATGAAAAGGGCGTGCGCATGGCGCATGGTGGTGACCCGGTCGTCGATGGCCGCGGACGCGTCATCGGCGTGGTGACGTCCTGCGCCGTAGATGCCGAGGGCTATCTGCTGGGGCAGGCCTACCTTGAGAAGAAGTATCTCGAGCCGGGAACTTCGATCGCGATCTTCCAGAGTGCATCGGATAAGGTGGGGAAGGCGCCCGCAACGTTGGCGATGGGGGATCGGGTTTCCGTGCCCACGCCGGCGACGGTGCTGACGCGCTTTCCGTAGATTTTCTCCTAAGGCGTCGCCCTTATCAGCCGCTGGTTCTGCTCAAATCAGCGGCTGTTTTCTTTCTTGTTTCTGGCGGGCCTTCTCACAGGATTATGTTTTTTATAAATCTACCCCCGACAGGCCTCCTACATAGGGGGCTCCTGGGGAGAATAGTTTCTCCCCAGACTCCTGACTATTTGACAAGATCCTTGCCACTCCATTGTGTTGTCGCTTGCTAATTACCTACCCTATCATCCTTCGGAAAGCAGGTGTTTCACCCGTGTGGATTTCGAGTAATCGAAACACATGTTTGATCCATTTGGAAGCGACATCGCCATTTGCTTGGGGTCTGGGGCGGGTTATCCATCCCCCTTTTCCAAGGGGGGATTAAGAGGGGGGATTGGAACCTAACCCTTTCCTGATCCCACCGTCGTATGTTTATTAATCAATGTTCGACCCGAGAACAGGAGTATCGAGCCTTGCCCGTAAGAGCGGTGGAGGCAACGCTTCGCCGCGCAGCATCCCTTTAACGTCCGGGAGCCCCGTCCATCAGGATGGGGCTCCAGACCTTGGAGGGAGAGTATAGATTTATTCCAAAGGGTGTTCGATGATTAGATGTTAGTAACGATGTTGCTGAATACGTTGCCGATGGCGGGTCCAAGCAGAGCCAGGATTACGATCACGACCACCGCAACCAGAACAAGGATCAGCGCGTACTCTACCAGACCCTGTCCCTTCTCTTTCGGTGCGAATAACATGTCGGTTGTCTCCTTTCCCTAGGGTGTCTTGCTTCTCCAAGTGGTGGAATTGTCACAGTTATAAGACTTCTTCCAAACCATCCAAAATATAGCACAAGCTAACCTAACATGACCTTACAGGCACCTTTCACTCCGCTCAGCCTGTGGTATCGCATATAACGGACCACCCCATGCAACGTTACCATACCTGGGGTGATCCCTTGGTACTAGGTGTTTTTGAAGATTTACAGTACGTCTCGGACCGCGGCGAGAACAGCCTCGTAGTCGGGCTCAACACCAAGTGCCGGCATGTAGTCGGCATAGGTAACCAAACCCTCACGATTAACCACGAAGACTGCTCTGCGCAGGACGCGCATCTCCTTCAGGCGCACGCCGTACCTGGGGCCAAACTCATCCAGGGCGCTATCCGAAAGGGTAATCACCTGGTCGACACCCTCGGCGCCACACCAGCGTTCCTGAGTGAAAGGCAGGTCGTGGCTGAGCACGAAGATGGCAACGTCCTCACCCAGTGCCACAGCTTCCTGGTTGAAGCGCTTCGTCTCGGTATCGCAAACAGAGGTTTCCAACGAAAGGATCGAGCTCAAAACACGAATCTTGCCCTGGTAGTCAGTGATGGGATCGACCTGCGACCAGTCGTTGGCTACGGCTTTGAAGGCGGGCGCTTCTGCTCCGACCTCGATATCTGCTCCCACCACGGTTTGATCCTCACCATGGAAATCTATTAGTCCTTTTCGTTCGATGCTCATTGATCAAACCCTCCAATCGATATTGGGTGAGGGGAAATACCCCCAAGAAAGCTCGCGACAGGCGCGGGCCAATACTAATTCTATCAAGTTGGTAGTCATTGTGTGAATCCCTTGGAGGGTTCGTTATTGGATCATGCTCAAGAGCATCGTCAAGATCATGGCGCCGGCGATCAATCCGAAGATCACCTGCGACCAATTAATCCGACGTCGGGATTTCCTTTGCGGTTGAGCTTTTTTCTTCTTTGCCATTTCCGGAGATAATACCACGGGTATGTGTGCAAGGTCCAGTTCCGCCGTCTGGCTGCACAGCATTCAGCGAGAAGACTTGGGCATCTAGCATTGTATCAGCCTGATTATAGGCGTGTTGAAGAAGGACGACCTTGGTCCACTACGATCAGCACAGGGAGGGTCGCGGATCGTGATGAATGCCCGATACCTCTTGCAAGCGACGGGTTCCATCGTTTTATGAGAGCTATTGTTGAAGGTTTGCCACAGCGCAGTTGCGCTTGTTGAAGGCATCACACCGTACAGATTGCATTTCCCCAAAGGCTTGAAATCTTGTGGATCCTTCGCTTTACATAATAGGCCATTGATAGTTTCTGATAGCTTTCAGCGCTTTTCCTGAGAGTCCTCCGATAGGCATTGCGAGGCGATTTAACCGAAGATCGGTGGCAATCCGCCCGGTATAAGAAGGGAAAGCTGGTTACCCTATGCGAAGGGAAAGGCCGGGCTAAACGTGGAGGAATACATGAGCGAAAACGAAAACATGAGAGCGGATCTTGAACTCGGTGAGGAAGAAAAACGTGAGGTCAGGGCACCCCTGGAGCTTGGGCTGATCGCACTGCTTTTGGGGTTTGCGGTTGAGATCCTTTTTGATGGACACGCCCTGGGGATCAATTTCCCCATTTGGGCTGCACTCTCGGTAGCAGGTTTGCTTGCAGCGACGGTGTTTGAGGAGGTCAAACCTTCTCGAATGGAAGGCTTGCTGGCAATCCCCATCCTTTTTTTCAGTGTTATGGCGGCGGTGCGGCGGGAAGAACTGTCGGTTTTTCTCTCTGTAGTCTTCACGCTACTTTGCTTTGGCATCTGGGTGCGGACCTTCCGGCATGGACGTTTCTTCCGTTTCGGGTGGTTGGATCTTCTTGTGGCCTGGATCTTGGTTCCAGTTGAAGCGATCCTGCGCCCCTGGCGTACTGCTGGTGCTGCCTGGCGCCGTGCGCTAGGTGAAACAGGCGCGCGAAAACGCGGCTGGGCCTGGTTGCGCGGCGTGCTGCTGGCGCTGCCGGTGATCGCAGTTTTCACCGCCTTGCTTGCCGCCGCCGACTTGGTCTTCGGTGATCTGGTTGAGGACATCCTCAAGTGGTTAAACATCGAATTGCTGTTGGAGTGGTTTGGAAGAAGTTTGGTGATCTTTATTGGCGCCCTATTCAGCTTGGGGGCGCTCGTATCGGCCCTGCGGGATCGCCAGGTTGACCCACTCCTGGGTGAAGAGAAGCCGCTGGTCCGTCGCTTTATCGGCTTCACCGAAACGACGATTGTGCTTGGCGCGGTTGACCTGCTTTTCCTACTCTTTGTGATTGTCCAGTTTCGCTACTTCTTCGGTGGTCAAACCAACATCTCTACAACCGGCTATACCTATAGTGAGTACGCCCGCCGCGGCTTTGGCGAATTGGTGACCGTTGCCGTTCTGGCCCTTGGATTGATCCTGTCCCTTGGCTACTATGGCAAGCGCGAGCAGACGAGTCAGGAACGTGGGTTCAACGCTTTGAGCACCATGCTGGTCACCCTGCTGGGGGTCATGCTGCTCTCGGCGTTCTTGCGGTTGCAGCTATATGAACAAGCCTATGGCTTTACCCGCCTGCGCGCCTACACGCATCTCTTTATCTTCTGGCTAGCGCTCGGGCTTATCGTATTCCTCGTCTTGCTCTACCGGCGCCAACTACGGCGCTTTGCTCCAGCAGCATTCATCGGCTCGATGGGCTTCGCAGCGACCTTGAGCCTGATCAACGTCGATGGTTTCATCGCCCAGCGTAATATCCAACGCTTCCTGCGTGGTGAGGCCTTCGAGACTGCCGAGGGGCGCAGTTACCCCGAGGTCGATATCGGCTACTTGCTGAGCCTGAGCGCCGATGTAATGCCAGCGCTGGCGCGCTTTGCCCAACAGGCACCACCTGAGTCTCAGTATGAGCTGCTGGGTGAGATCGCCTGCCGGGTGCATGTAGGTTGGTCCACGTACAACCGTGATTCATGGCCGTCCTACCATTTCTCTCGAGCGCGCGCCGATCAGCTCCTGAAGGATCTGGAGAATGAGTTGGCCGTCTTTGAGGTTGCGTGGGATAACGAGCTCTACCGTAATATCGCCACGGGTCCATTGGGCCCTGTGGAGTGTCGCGGCTATTACAGCTACAACTGGTGAACGAAGATGTCGATGCTTGTTCTTGGTGGCTTTTTTCTACTGATTGTTGTGGCGGTGGTTGTGTATGTTTTCCGGGATCAGCTAATATCTTAAGTGATCTTGGGCGAGCGATCGCCTTCTCTTTCGGAGCGGGGACTGCTGGGTGAGCGCAGCAGTCCCTGTCTTTTTAGGTTTGAATTCCTTCCAAGCCAATGTGCGGCTGGGATACCTAGCCTCAATCGAGGCGGAAGTATGTGTCGAGTGCACCGCTTTTGCCGGTGCGCCTAAACAGAGTGGACAGACTCAAAACGCAATCGGGTATTAAGTCCGTTCCTTAACCCTGTAAACCCATCATCCTTCGCCTTAAGCCGCTGCAGTTTTAGTTAAGCTGCGATAGGTCAGGGTCCACGAACCGGTGATGAATGTGCGCATGATGCCGCCTGCGACGAGGAGCACCGGCAAGTAGAACAGGATACCGAGGACGGTCAGCGATAATCCTGCGATCCCGCTTGCATCCGTTCCCATTATGAGACCTGTGAAGAAGGGCAGCGCGAGCAGGATGAAGGGGATCGCCAGAAGAAGGCCGACAACAAAGCCTCCGACCACCAGGATCAAGCCCATCACGATAATCTCCCCTGGTTTTGTGCGCAGAACTTCCCAGCCGCGTCGAAAGGCCGAAGCAATGTCGAGGTCCTCAACGATAAGGGCGATCTGTGTGAGCAAGGTGTAGATCGTGATGGCAATCCCCAATGGAATCAGCAGGCAGACCAACGGGATAAGAAAGATCAGGCCGATGCCCAGTGTAAGCACGGAGAGACCTACGATTCCCATGATCACAGGGATGAAGACCGCCAGAGTCAACAGTCCGAGAATGAGTTGGATCGCGAGCAGCTTCCAGAAAAAACCGATACCCTTCTGAAAAGCGGAGCCCAATGTTACAGTCTCGCCTGTTTCGGCCATCTGGAAAGCGGCGATAAGGCCCCCATTGCCGATCACAGCCAAGACCCAGAACACCAGAGCCAGGAGCAGGATCAGGCAGGCGAATCCGATGGCGATGGCTATCCAGGTCTCCTCCGGGATACTTTGAAACCAGCGATCGAGATGACGGAATTCGTCGCTATTAAATTGATACTCAGGGATGCGGCTGACGTTACTCGATCCCTGGCTACCATTCCCGGAGCAGTTCGCCAGGATCCCGAGTACCCAGAGCCCCTTATGTTTCCAGGTGATCTCCCAGGCACGCTTGAAGATTGTGGATAAATCCATGATGTTGTCCTTAATCCCATGTATGTGTGTAACTTAAAGATAAATCTACATTAGTTATTCGTGCCGATGCAGTGCATTTTGTTCATTTCCACCTGACAAGTAGCCAACAAGTATACAAGTCGTTTCATTCCTCCGTGCAACTTCCTATCAGGTTGGATCGTGGGTTTTCAGCCTTTAATCGCTTTCGGGGGTTAGGCCTTCTGTGCAATGACCCAGGCGTTATGCCCGAGGCGGTGAATCTCAGGGTTCGTCCCCCAAAGACGCAGCTGTTCTGCTATGCGTTCGGCGCGCACGAAGTTGCTACGGAAGAGAGCAAGCTTCTCTACCAGAGCGATCAACTTGACGGTAAAGCGTTTGATATCTGGTTCTTCGATCACCAACAAGCCCCCCGGATTGAGAACGCGCCAGAACTCTAGGAGACTGGCGGTTTGATCGCCCAGGTGATGGTAGGCATCGACGACGATCACCCGCTCGAAGGAGCCATCTCGGAAAGGCAACCGCTCAGTGGCACATCCAATAACATCGCAACATTCTTTCTCTAAGGCCTTTGAGAGCATGGGCAGCGAACCATCGGCGATCACAATCTGCTCCACATATGGTTCCAACCGCTCAGCTATGCGCCCAGTTCCCCCACCCGCATCAAGTAAGCGACCTTGAAGAGGAAGCTGGAGCAGACCCAACAACGTGTTGTCTTGAGGCGCCGCGATCAGGCGGTCGTACAGCGGTGCAAGCCAATCAAAATGGTTCACGAAATATCCTCCAGATGAGCGAGTCTACCCTACAATGGTGGAGGCTACTGAGTCAGACAGAGAAGGGTTCAAACACTCATTTATCCAGGACTTTAGACCGAGCCGGAGAATTTTATCCATGAAGCTTAAGATCCGACCGCTAGAAGCTGCAGACCAAGATTGGATCACCGAGCTGCTAACATCACGTTGGGGGTCCTGCAAGATTGTTACTCGTGGTCGGGTCCATCAAGCGAACGCGCTTCCGGGTTTCATTGCTGAGAGGAAAGGCCAATCGATTGGATTGCTAACCTATTTCATCGATGATGAACAGTGTGAGATTATCAGCCTGGACAGCCTTCAGGAGAGGAGCGGGGTGGGCAGCGCGCTACTGCGAGAAGTGGAAGATGCAGCGCGTCATTCGAACTGTACGCGCTTATGGCTCATCACGACGAATGACAATTTCAGGGCGATGAATTTTTACCAGAAGCGAGGCTTCACATTACGCGCAGTGCACAAGGGCGCAGTTAACTATGCCAGGAAGTTGAAACCGGAAATCCCATCCACCAGCCCTGAAGGCGTCCCGCTCGAAGATGAATGGGAATTCGAGCGATTCCTTTGATCCCATGCCTATAAAGTGTCAGGAGGCTGTCAGCCGGATGCAACCTCTTCGGGACAAGATTCGTATAGGATGATGAAAGCACAATCTAATCGTGCTCGATAGAACTTTTGAAGGAAGAGTTTTTGGAGGAAAGATTGATGACGGAAGAAAAGAAAACTCCCTGGATCTTCTGGCCCTTCGTGGCGCTGTGGCGCCTGGTGACCTGGATCCTCGAACTTACGGGAAGGCTTGTGGCTGTGATCCTGGGCCTGGTCTTCATGATCATTGGGGTAATCTTGAGCGTGACGGTGGTGGGAGCATTCATCGGAGTACCGTTATTCTTGTTTGGGGGATTGCTCGTTTTTCGTGGTTTGTTCTAATGATAGACAATGGGCGCGACTTTTTTTCTCGCCCTGCGTAGAGTAGTTGCAAAACCTGGAGGGTTATGATGACTGTAGAAGTAAAGCGTTTATATCGATCTCGTGATGATCGCATGATCGCCGGCGTGTGCGGCGGGCTGGCTGAATACTTTGATGCCGACCCAACGTTGGTGCGATTGCTAGCGGCGTTTATGTTGGTATTCGGTGCTCCCGGGACTCTACCCGCATACATTGTGATGGCCTTGATCATCCCCGAAAGCCCGGTAGAAGATAGTATTACGGCTGGATAATCTTTCAAACTACGCTCCGGACCGTGTGCAGCCGGAGCGCATAATCGAGGTGGATCCGTTCACCTCGCGCTGGCAGGGGCAGGTCGAGAGACCTGCCCCTGATTAATTCATGCGTGTCACTACTTTGAAACCATAAAGATAGATGAGGGGAATCGATAGAGCGGTACCCAGGAGAAATTAGGCGGGGCTGATGTAGATTTTCTCATGCTCATCCATGATAAATAGGTTTCCGTTATGGGACCAGCGAATTAGCACAGATTGGCAAATATCGCACCCAGGAGAAGTATGGGGATCCCCGACCAATCAGGCAACGCAATACTATTGTCAGAGGGTGCAAGCACGACGATCACCATACTGAGATTGTAGATCAGGCGCAGTTTCTCCCATCTTATAAATATCTCTTTCGTTCTCGCAAGCGTCTTGTGAATCTCCATGGACCTTTCTCCCACCTCAACGATTCAACCCTTACATTTCGGGCAAAGGATGGATAGCACGCGTTTAAGCGATCGTATTAAAAGAGCCCTTCCAAAGGCTATCTGATAGCTCTCAAAAATCTATATTGAGGCATTGATAGAGTGGGTTATTCAGCCTTGTAACTCTGCTGCTCATACTTCAGGGTGAAGCACGAGGAAGATTCATGAGGGGTATGGTTCTTCATGGATCAGGTGAAAACCAATACACATTTGAAGTCAAAGATGCGACCTGATTTCGCAAACTAACTTTGGCGGGTTAGAAAAGATTGACGGGCACGGTTGCGCCGTACCCATCAATCTTCTAGAAGAACTCTTAAGAGGTGGCCTCGAGGTAAGCCTGGCCGTACAGATGGCCGTAGACGGCGTAGGCATAGGCAGAGGTAAAGAGCACGCCAACAAAGCAGAGTAGAATACCTAAACCTGCCAGGAATCCAGCAGCGAGTGTCGCCAGGAACGTCAGCACGTAAGCGTTAGGCGCTTTGCGTACTAATCCGAAGATGTGTGACGGATTTAAGGCTGCCCCGAGATTGTCATTAGCAGCCAGCTCAGCAAAAGCTGCCGGATAAATGAATGCCAGGGCGAGCCCATAGAGAAACGAAAAGCAGCTAAAGCAAAGACTGACAATAGCCACCAAGGCTTGAGCGGATTCGGATTCGATCAAGCTGCTGATAAAACCGAAGGGTACGCTCAGCACAACGATAGGTAGGGCATAGATCAACGAAATGAGAAAGGCTTTAAATCCCAGGGTGAGCAAGTCGGCAAAATCAGAGAGACCGACAAGTGGTTCCGCTTCACCCCTGATTACTGCACGGGTGATCGCCAGGGTCCATCCAAGCGCCAAGATGATCCCCAGGACTGGGATGATCAGGATCACACCTACCAGAATGAGTTTTGTGACCCACTCCTCATCTTGAAAGGGGAATGAAAAAGCTAAACCAATATCCATAAAACCTGTCCTCCTACTTGTTATGTCGGTAAGATTTCTTGCTTGGCCAGTCTAGCGTATTGACACGAGCAATGCCAGGCTCACTTTATCGCCAATTTAATTGACATTAATCCTGTTCGAACGATTCTTGCGATGTAGCCAGCGGGCGAAGAGCCAGGCCAAGGTCATCGTCGGAATGAGTTGCGTGCCGGGGATGAGCCCCTCGATCACCGTCACACCCCGCAGGGGTGCCAGACCAAGTCGACCGAGCAGGGGCCAGGTAAGCGGGACGGAGAAGATATCCAGGCCGAGATCGAGCAGATCAAGCAGCAATACCACAACAAAGGGTGTGCGCTGTAAGGCTGTGAGCACATCGGCGTCGGCAGGCAGGTCGATGCGTCGCACACGCCAGATCACCCATATGAGCAGGACCACTGAGAGCAGCAGTCCTGCGACCATCAATCCGAGTAATGCGTAAAGCCAGGGTCGCCAATCGAAATCCCCTGTTTGAAAGAGCATGATCATTCTGTAATCTCCTGTCGTTGGAAGAGCCATAATGACAAAGCAATGAGCCCGCCGATCCAGATAGCAAGCACGAGTGCTGAGAACCAGAAAGACGGTTCTGCTATAAGCGGGGCAACACCAGCGCTGATGAAATGCTGGGTTTTTCCCAGGAAGAGCCAGGCGTGCAGGTTGCTGAGGTTGTAGGTCGGGGTGAACTGGTATAGGTTGATCAACTCAGGCTTGTTAAGCAATCCTCGCAGCAGGAGGAGAAAACCCAGTGATGTGGCATCGAGCACGGCGAAACCAAAACTTACCAGCAAACCGCCCAATATCGATCGAGTAAGGATTGCGGCGATGGCGGCATAGCTAACGATGTTGAGCAGGGAGATCAGGGCGATTAACGCTGTACGTACTGTGTCCAACAGGAAGTCGCCCAGGACCTGCGCACTCAAGGTGGGACCATAGGGCAGATCATGGATGCGGTGACCGGTCACCGGCATGATGGAGGCGATCAGTGCAGTTAAGAGCATCGAGACCATCACCAGGCTGATCAGCGCAGCCATCTTGGCCAGTAGCAATTTCCAGCGTTTTGTGCGCGGAACGATGTTCTTGAGGGTACGCCACTGGTACTCACCAGCGAATACCACCGCCATGAAAGCCAGCGGCAGCATGCGACCAAACAGGTTGGCGGGAAAGAAGATAAGCATATTCCAAATCGTTAGGCTGTCGGTTCTCCAATCGCCCAAACCGAAAGCCTCCACCCCGGCTTGGACCGTTCCCGATAATAGACTTAGCAGGATCATCACGCTGTGGAAGGCGAAGTAGCCGATCGGTAGGATCCAGATCAGAAAGCTGGTGAGCTTGAAGTTGGCGAAGACCTTGCGCCACTCTGCCTGGTAGAGCTTAAGCATGCACACCCTCGCTAGCGTTGTTCGTGACTGCGATGAATAGCTCCTCCAGTGATCGCCTGTTGTGGGTCACCTGAAAAACCTGCACATTCGCCTTTACCAGTTCTGCCACAACAATGGGGGTTTGATCCGAGGGCAGCGTGAGGGTAAGCCAGCGATCATCAAGTATCTCAGCGGGATCGAGCACATCGCCCCAGTGAGCAGTGATCACTTTACAGGCTCGGCCGATGGGCCGCACCTGCAAGCGTATCTGACTGACATCGCTTTCCAGAAGAGTCCCGACCTGACCTTCCATCAAGAGTAGGCCCTTATTGATAATCGCAACACGATCGCAAACCTGTTCGACCTCATTGAGCATGTGGCTGGAGAGGAACACAGTCTTGCCAAAGGTATGGGCTTGCTCGCCAATGAACGTGCGCATCTCCTGAATGCCGCCCGGATCGAGTCCGTTGGTGGGCTCATCCAGGATCAGCAAAACGGGGTCGTTGAGCAACGCCGCAGCCAGGCCCAGGCGCTGCTTCATGCCGGTTGAAAAACCCCCGACCCGCTGGCGGGCGCGCTCGCTCAGTCCGACCGAATCGATCAGTTCGCTAATGCGGTCCGGTTGATAGGACCCGCTGGTGCGATCCAGCACGACCAGGTTGTCCCAGGCACTCATGAAGGGGTAGAAGTCAGCGCCCTCGACCAGAGCACCGACTTTATTGCGAGAATCAAGTGAACTCGTTGGAATGCCAAAGAGGAACGCTTCGCCTTGAGTCGGTCGGATCAGATCCATCAGCACCCGGATGGTGGTGCTTTTCCCGGCGCCGTTGGGGCCCAGAAAGCCGAAGACCTGACCTGCATCGACTTCGAGAGTCAAATCACGAACGGCCTGGACCGCTTGATCGCCTTTGCCGAATACCTTTGTTAAATGCTCGATCCGAATGGCAGGTGCTGGCAACCTAAGACCTCTTGTCGGTTGATCCCCGGACGTTCTGAGTATAGGGGAGGGGTTCGTGAAGGACAATGGGATGTCGGTTCCTGGTCACGCTGCAGATGAATCATGCAATACCCGCGCAGAATGAGGCAAGAGCCGCTCACCTACGACCTGCTTCGATATCCTTGGATTAGGCCTGGGATCTAGTTCATACTCTCGTTCCGCCCGCTGACCAGGTTTGCTATCGGCCCAGGTTGCAGCGACGAGTCGATTGGAGGATGTGTGCGGTAACCAGTGCGCCGAAAAATTCGATCACATGAAAAGGAAATCCCGGGATATGTCCCGGGATTGGCGGGTGGTGAAGGGTAAGGAGCTATTCATACCTACCCGAATGGAGTGCGATGATCGCCCCGTTTATCTCTTCCTCGGCGATGGATTCCGGCGTGCTGCTGATGAATGCGTAGGCCACGAACCCGGTCGACATATTGCCAAACGGCTGTATGAATGTTGAAGCATAGGGGAGCGGCTTAACTTCATCGACAATCCAGCTCGGTTCAACCAGGATTACCGCCAGAAGATCGCGCAGGGCTTCTTCCGCAAAACCATCGAACTGGTAGGCAATAACGTAGCCCTGCGCTTCAAGTGCAGCAGGGACTGGGATCGGCACCCATCCGGCGGGGATCGGGGTATCCTCTGGGAAGCCGGGAACGTCCGGGCCAATGGTTGTAGGCGCTTGTGATTCGATGGTGGGGATGCTGGGCAGGGTTGGCGTTTCCTGCGAGAGGTATTGAGCCTCAATCGCAGTTGCGGTCTCCAT
>JBFFQB010000065.1:0-19540 GCA_041573795.1 Anaerolineales bacterium | reverse complement strand
TCGTAAGTAATGGAGTAATGGAGCAGAGTGTTCGATTATACCGTAGAAAAATTACGTTTCAGAACCCTTACAATAAGTCTTGAAAATCCCACAAACCTTACGATGAAGACGCCGCACTCCTGCCCATGATCAAGTGTTCGGGTCTCATCTTGATTATTTCAGATTGCCCCGATCATCCCAGCCTCAAGTAGAAATGTGTCCCTCACTCTGGATTGGATCGCACAGGGTGAAAGGTGTGGCGGATTAATGCAGTAGTTATCACTCGATGGAATAAAGGTTAATTGGTTATCTGTAATCAGCATGGAAACCAATTCAATCCCACGCAGTAGCACCCACTTACTCACCATTCGCAGTACAAACAGCGATGATTGCTTCACAATGGGCTGATTGGCACTTGCCAGTAATTGGGAGCGGCTCCAAGAGGGAACTTGATTCGAATTGACCCAATTCTTAAGCGCATTGGCGATGTAGCCGTCAGCGGGGTCGTAAGTAGGTGTTCTATCACTATTCATGTTTAACCTCTACAAATGTAAATTAAGCAAAACTCAAATTGCTTGGTTATTACCTATGGGTCAAAGACAACCGGATCAAATAATCGCCATGCTCTTGCTCTATACAGGCAGTTCAGGTTGTCTCGTAATACACCTTCATCAACGCTTCGCGATGGATGCCGAGCTGCTTCTTTAACAAGCGCCGGGCATAATACAACCTTGACTTTACCGTGCCCACCGGGATATCCAGGATCTCACCAATTTCCTGAAGTGAAAGATCGTTGATGTAGTACAACACCACGACCACGCGTTGTTGAATCGGCAGGGAGATGATCGCCTGCTGGATCCACTGCCAACCCTCATCTCGCTCGGCCTGTAAATGCGGTGAAGGTTTCTTATCAAGGATCACACGATCAGCCATATCTTGAATAAAGTGCAGCCAGCGAGTCCTTCGTTTGACCCAGGTGTAGGAGAGATTGGTTGTCATGCGGTACAGCCAGGGCTGGATGGGACGCTCGGAATCGATGCGATGCGCGAAGCGATACAGGCGCAGAAAGACCTCTTGGAGAAGATCTGAAGCCATTTCTGGGTCACCCGTGATCGCCAGCGCGGTTCGATACACTAAGTGGCGATGGCGATCATAAAGAACGCCAAGCGCATCCAGTTCACCATCTTGCAGGAGTACAATTAGTTCCCGATCTAACTGTTGTTCCACCGCTTATCCCTTCGACACATACTGCGGCCTACTTACTATACAATCTACTTTGATTAAAGGTTCAATCAAGTTCAAGAAGGTTCACAAGGGTTCAGAGCGGACATTTCTCCTTTATTGACAGGCCTGGCCACGCGCAATGGCCTCGATGTTCCATAATACACCAGCTGCGACCGAATCGACCGATAACCCACATAGGTCATCCGACGTTCCCACCAAGCGCGGGAATTGCAGTAGCGGCAGCGCCGGGAGCTCTTCGTTAATCATCTTCTGCACTGCAATGACGCTCAACCCTGCTTGTTCGTGATCCCCTAAAAGTATGCGATCACAGGATTGATCGTAGTCCTGATTCGAGAAACCGGACGCGTTCACACCATACACATTAAGCGCGGATGGGATCTCGCGCGTGGCGAACATCTCACATAGTGGGAATCGCCAATCGGGCCACGACCATAACACCATATCAAACTTTCTATTAAAAATCACCCCCTGCGGGTAACCTGCCGTCAGTTCTGCTACAGATACCGGGGTAACATCTGCTTGGACCCCACATTCAAGCAACATTCCCGCAATATTCTCAGCCATGCCTGCATACTGCTCCCCTTCGGGGACGAGAAGTACAGGTTCCAGACGTTTTCCGTTTCCGACACCTGGCACACCCGACCCGACGTAGGCTGTCGTTGGATCCTCATCGTCATCGACCCACCCTAAAATCTGAAGCTGAGATCTTCCTTGGTCAGGGTCAAATGCAGGCAGGCGAATGCCGGCATCAAGGTCTTGTCCAAGGGGGTGGAAGCTGGAAACTACCCGACTTAAGGGATTGTTTGCATTATCCGTTAGCGCTTGCCGATCGATGCATGCGGCAAGTGCCAGGCGAGTCTCCCTTGCCTGGAAGTATGCCTCTCCCGGTCTGCCGAGGGGATTGGTGTTGAAATCAAGCCTCAAGACCTCGTTTGCATATCCCTGCAGCAACGCAAGCCGGCCTTCCTCATGATACTCACGCAGGTTTGGCCAGATTTCGGGCGAAATCAAAGTTTCATCGAGGACATCGCATTCCTGCGTGAGCAATTGCTGCAATGCCGCGCGCGAATCCGTTTCCAAAAAGCGATATATAACCCGATCGAAATAAGGCAATCCTTCATCTCGCCGAAAATAATTCGGATTTTCGACCATCTCGATTCGATCCCCCTCGATCCAATCCTCGATCATGAATGGGCCCCACCCCAGCGGTCTAAGATTCACCGCTTCTGCCTCCAGGAGCGAATCGGTATCGAGGTCACCATAGCTATGGCTCGGCAGTGGATGCCAGAAGATGGTTTCAAACTCCAGGTCGGAATACCCCGGAATACCAACCCATTCGAGCGTCCACTCATCCAAAGCCTGATAGCTTTGGGTGCGATCAACCAAATATTTCGTCGTTGGGGATGCCTCTGAACGATCTAGATCGTATGAGAATACAGAATCGCTCGCAGTTAACGGTTCGCCATCAGACCAGGTCACATCCTCCCGCAAGCTGAACTCCACAATCATGCGATCCATGCTTACCAGGCCGCCTTCATATTTGCTGATGCAATCGGCGCTCTTGCATCCACTGGGCAGGTAGGGATCTCCAAGACGTAGATTTTCTGGAACGAGCGTGGTTGGATTCAAATAGACTTCAAATTCACCGACTTCTATAGGTTCAAAACGGGCAGTGCCGCTCGCGAAGCTAGGTAGATCTTGCAGGATGACCGGTTCAACTCCACTTTCCAATACATCGATTGGCCCGTCGTAGATCGCTTGCAGGATGTTGTTGGCCTCTCTTCCCGTCCCGCCATACAAATAGGCTTCGCTATAGATATAGAGCGATTCGGGCTCACGCTGCATACAGACGATCAATGTCTGATCAGGCGGCAACGGTGTAGGCAATATAGGCTCAATTGTCGTCGTTTGCTGTGGTGGGATCGTGATAGGGACATCAATCTCCGCCGGAGCCTGGCACCCAGCCAAGGCTAGCATCACAATCCCAGAGAATAAAAGTATGGTCCGTCTACTCATTTGCCTCTCCCCCTTTTTCGCCCAAAGCATCCTCTAACAATCCAAGGTCTTCGTCTGATAAATCTGCAGTCTGGATGAGATCTGGACGCCGCACCTGGGTCCGAAGGAGCGATTGCTTCCTTCTCCAGCGTTCTACCCTGGCATGATCCCCCGAGCGCAGCACGATCGGAACCTCCCAGCCGCGAAAGTCGGGTGGGCGGGTGTAATGCGGGTGTTCAAGCAACCCGTGGGCATGCGAGTCCTTCTGGCTTGCGTGCGCGTCGCCCAACACGCCTGACACGAGTCGGCTCACGGCATCGATCAGGATTAATGCCGGCAACTCTCCACCTGTAAGCACATAGTCCCCGATCGAAATCTCGTCTGTGGCCAGATGATCGCGGATGCGCTCATCGACACCTTCATAGCGTCCGCACAAAAGGGCGATGCGATTGTGCGCGCTCAACTCTTGCGCAATGCGATGTGAGAACAACCTCCCTTGCGGCGTCAGCAAAATGACGGGGGTTGTGTGGTCGCGCTCTCCCATGACCGACTCCACAGCCGCGAAAACCGGCTCTGGTTTCATGATCATCCCGCCACCACCACCGTAAGGTTCATCATCGGTGGTCCTATGTCGATCGGTTGTGTAATCGCGCAGATTGTGGATGTTTACCGAGAGACGGCCTGAATCTTGTGCTCTTCCCAGGATGCTGGCATCGAGGTAGGCAGTCATGACTTCTGGCAAGACGGTAAATACATCGAACCGTATCATAACGAGTGACCTGTGACGTCTAGGTTCCCGAACACCTTACCGGAAATGCTCGCGCGGATCAATTATAGCCGGATGTGAGGACTTCTAACCGAGAAATACGAGCGGCTTCTTGCAGCAGCCTTGATCCGTCTTTGAAGATCTTTAACCCATCATTCAAACTGGCTTCAGATGTTCCACGGCTTTGCGTGTCGCTTCAAAGGCGAGCTGTGGTAAATCTGCCGGATCGAAAAAATCTACAGCATCGACATCATCGCCAGCCTGCAGCTGACCAGATGCGATCCTGCCCCTATAGACAATAATGATGCTGGCACCATTGGGGTGTTCTTTTCCATAGAAAACATCCAGCAAGCCATCGATGGCGATCGTCAGTCCGGTCTCTTCCAACACCTCTCGCACAGCAGCTACGGCAGGATCCTCCCCTGCGTCAACAAACCCGGCCGGTAGGCTCCACATCCCGCGCTTCGGCTCCATGATCCTTCGAACTAATAGTATCTTGCCTTCTTTCGTCACCAACACGCCAGCGGCAACTTTGGGTTCCTGGAAATGGATATGACCACAGCTTGGGCACACCGGACGATCGCGACCGTGGACAAACTTTCGTTTCGTTGGATTGCCGCAAGCGGGGCAGAATTTTACGTAGGAATCCGTGGCCATCAGGAACGCTTGCGCGCCCAGAGCGTAAGCGCGCCCAGCACAAGTGTTAGCACCGCCAGGCCGATCTCAATGCCGCGAATCCAGAGCCGTGGGGAGCTTGGGCGAGCTACTGGCTGTTGATCGGGTTCTACCGCGATAGGCTCATCGTGCTCGACTTGATTGGCCAGCGCGTCGGGTTGGGGCAACGTTGGGGCGCTATAGCCAAGGAGCGGTTCTTCTTCCGATACCTGCGTCTCTACAAGTTGCGGCTCAGGTTGTGGTGGTAGCTCGGCCGGGGCCGGAGGCTCGCCTGGTTCTTCTGGTTCCTCCGCGCTGCGCTCAGCTTGCACGGCGTCTTCTTGTTCCGCAGCAGGTTCAGCCATCGCCAAGCCCTCCCCCGCTTCCTCTTCAACAGGCATCTCGGCTGCCGCCGCCATCTCATCCATGGGCGCCTCTGCAGGCGCTTCATCCATCTCCCCCACTTCGCTCTTCGCCGCGTCCGCAAGCCCAAGTTCTTCGGCAGCAGGCGCTTGTGCTACGGCTTCTTGTAAAGCGCGTGAGGGCATGGCCCCTATCAAGTTGCCGGTGATCACATCAATACCCACCAGCGCAACCAAAGCGAACGCAGCCAGCGCCGTTGCAAACCTTAGGATTGGATAACTCGCTTTTCGTTGAGGGAGCCCCACAGAGTCTGGAGAAAGGGTGAAGGACCTTGGTGGCTTTACTTGTGGCAGGGCGCGCATACTTTGAGAAATGACTTGCAGCTGGCGCAGGGCATCACGCAAGCTCGGATCGCGTTGAAGCTGGAGCTCGAGCTTACGGGCTTCGCCCGCTCTCAACTCCCCATCAAGATACGCGGAAAGCCGCTCAAGCTCCCGCCGTGGAAGATGGTCCAGATTCATAATCGACCCTCATCTTCCAGACGATCTGCAGGTGCAAAAAGTTCCCTGCGACCTTCTAAACATTTACGCATGCGCTTGCGCGCACGCGCCAGACGACTCTTGACAGTACCAACCGGTTTGCCAATCACCTCAGAAGCAGCGTTGTAATCGTGACCTTGAATGTCAACAAGCACAGCAACCACCCGGAAATCGAGCGGAAGGCTCTGCAGGCAGCCTTCGATCGCCTTGCGTAGCTCTGAACGCTCTGCCTCCTGTTCGGGCTCAGCCGGCGAGGCTTGCCCCCACGCTCCCGAGTCGGAGGCGATAAATTCGCCTTCATCCTCAAGCGCATCAAGCGAGGCGGCAGGACGCCGTTTGCGGCGACGGAGCTCGTCATAGCATGCATTGGTAACGATACGAAGTAGCCAGCTCCGAAAGGAACCGCCCCGATATTTGCGCAAACCCTTGAAGGCAGAGAGGAAAGCTTCCTGCGTTGCATCAGCAGCCGAAGCGGAATCTCCCATAGTGCGTAGGGCAATATTGAAGGCGAGGTTTTGATATTCAATGATCAGACGGTTGAATGCGTCCAGATCACCGTGTTTGGCGTCGCGGATTAACGACTTTTCATCCATGACAGATCCATCATAATCTGCACAATAGGGATCAGCAAGATCGCATCAACCGATCCATCGCGGCCATAGGACGACACGGAAAATTGTCCGCCAAATCAGGATCCCCAAGGCGGATACACCCGCCATAACCAGGACAAATAACGGCAAGACGGGAGCAGCTAGCCAGAAACCTCGCAGGGTCGCTGCGAACGGTGCGGAGAGCAGCGCGCTGAGTGTCGATCGCAGCAGCCAGGAGCGGGGTTGGTGATTAGATCCCGAGCTGACGCCCCCCCAGAAAGCAAAGAGCAGCCAGCTCAGATAGAAGGGGATAAGCGTTGCCAGCAAGCGCAGGAACGTAGACGAGCCCAGGAGTCCATGAGACGAGAATCCAATCAGCGTTACAACGATAAAGGTCAGACCATCGCCAAGCCACAGTATTGGGTTAACGAAAGATTTCTTGGGTCCCATGGCAAGATCATACCCTCCGGATCGGAAGGGTACAAGCTTTGGGCTCCACTCAATCCTTTCGATCCAAAGGGGCTTCTTGCTGCACCCATGGCCTTGATATGATAGGGATCACCATCGAGCTTCAATCCAAGTGCAAGCCCGGGCTCCGATCGGGCTTGGCGAGGGATCAATCTTTGAAACCGCTCAAACTCACCCCGCAAATCATACGGAAATATCGTGCGCGCACATATCGCAGCAAGGCCGGTAGCCGCCTGGAAACGCTGAACGATGCGCTCATGTTTGTTGAGCGTCGTGGCTTCGTCACCTTGTGGCCGATTAAGGAGATTGAGCTGCCAAGTCTATGGACAGCAACGGCAGGCCCACGACCCGTTGCCTCAGCGCATGACGATCCCGGGCACGTTACCTGGAGCTGGAAGGATCAGATGCTCGACCAGCGCCGCTGGTTCTACGCCAAGCTTTTAAGGGGAAAAGCCACCTTTGTCAGCTTAGCGGTGCTGCCCAACTTCTATGCCCTATCCTCGCGTCAGGCTGATCTCGATGATTTTCGGCAGGCTTACAGAGCCGGCACGCTTTCCTATGAAGCGCTGCAAATCGCCGATGCTTTGCTAGAACATGGCGCCATGGATACCCTGCGGCTTCGAAGAACAGCAGGATTAAGGAGTGCTGAGCGAAAATCCCGCTTCGAGCGCGGTTTGACGGAGCTACAAAGAGGGCTCTGGATTGTTCCAATCGGGGTTGCGGAAGCCGGAGCATGGCGCTATGCCTTCATCTACGAATTACTCGATCGCTGGTATGCCAACATCCCTGCGCAAGCAGGCTCTCTCCCCCTGGATCATGCCCGGACCAACCTGGCCGCATTGTATTTTCAGGCAGTCGGTGTAGCCGAAGCAGGCCAGGTAAAGAAAGTGTTCGGTTGGAACCATGAGCACATTGGCGAAACCCTTGCAACCTTAAAGGGGCAGGGCAAATTGATTGAGCTTGAGGATGGCCGCTGGGCGACCCGGAGTATTTTTGAAGTAGATTAAGGAAGAAAAGCCCGTCGATTCAACGGGCTTCTTTTCGAGCCAGGGAATCTGACCCAAGTATTTATCTATATTGATCTCTGAGGCTCAATCCGGATCACAACATGCTTCTCGGCAAGCACCTGGAGATCCGCCTCAGATGCTTTTCCATCGGAGCTCAATTCCACTTTAAAGTAGCGCGCACTCCTGGGAGAGCTGGCAAAGTACGCAACAAAACCCGCGACGACATCAGCTTCAGATTCGTAGGCTTGGGCAAATACAGGTTGCCTCCTACCTTCGAGGGTGATTTCCACCTCAACTTGCTGCCTCAGGTTTCGCCACCAAGTGCGCGCCCGCAGGCTTGTTATCAGCAAACGGAGGGGATTTGATGGAGAGAGACGAATGTAATTTACGGGGACATTATAGATCCGACCACTCTTCACCCCGACTACATGCATCACCACGAAGCTTCGGCTGAGGAGCCAATGCAACCGCGATTGCAGTAGCCACACTACCATGCGGTTAAATATCATGATCGCCATTTATTGATCGGCAGAGATCAACAGACCTAGGCAGCTTCGATCGAATGTACCTTAAAATCCCCAACGAAGCTGAGAATATCGACGTTGAGCTTCTTTTCGGCCGCTTCATATCCCTCCGACATGTAATGAACTGGACTGGCGAATCCACCCAAACGTTCAGCATAGATGCGCCCATCGGTCACAAAGCCAACCCAGGAGACAGAAAGGCCGATATCCTTCGGTAAGGTCAGATCAATGTCCGCAACGAAGCAGTAGATCTTCAGTGTTGTCTCTGGTTTATCCAGATCGGCTTGGCTGAAATCTAGATTGATATCGCCGATGAAGGACCAGATCTCCTGGTCTTTCGGAGACCACTCCCCGCGTTGATAGTGATTCCCAAAAACCCACATGCGTAAATCCGTTTCTTCCGAGACCATGCGGGGGCGGACGATGATCCAAACACCGACCAGGATGATGAGGGTTGGCCAGCAAATGGCTCCAAAATCAATATTAAAGAAATTGCTGATCAGGAACAAAATGCCAAAGAGAATCAACAGGCCACCCAGAATAAGTTGACCGCGGTTTTGCATAGTTATCTCCTTACCCGCCCAAATCTTCGATTGAAGTACGACCGTGATCAGCGCAGGATCAAGCCTCCCACACCGCCATTAAAGGTAATGATGACACGGCGATCAGCAGTGTCAAAATCTGCTGTTTCCCAGATGCCGTCCTCGCCTACAAAATCGCTGTCGCCACCGCTAATCTGCCTGAAATAGGATGGCACTACGACGCGTCCAACACCTATTGAAGCATCCAACCGGACGGCGATATCGGCCGGCAACTTGATCGTTACCTCACCTACACCGCCATCGATATCAAGACGCAGATCGGCATTGTCGGAAATTTCGATGTAGGTTTCACCCACGCTACCAAAAATGTTGGCATTGTAGCTATCTGCGGTAGCCGGTAGATAAATTTGAACCTTGCCAACACCGACATCGATCTCTAGATCTGTGATGTCCAAGGCTTGCAGATCCAGGCGGGCTTCCCCGACACCCCCATTGATATGAAGCTCAATGGGGATCTCCGGGCTAATACCCACATCCCATCGAAGATCACGCTCATTGATAAGGTCAAACCAACCGGAGTTGAACGAGAGCTCACGTGTGTCCAACGCGATCGTCTTGCGGCTCGTTCCTGAGCTACTGAACGTCACCTCTCCGAGGTGCGTAATCTCAGCCTGGAATAGATCGTTGGAGTCTTCCAGGGCTTCAAGCAAAGCTGGCCCAACAGAAAAATTCAGGTCAATGCGCGCAGTATCTGCTCCACCCAACTCCTCAGAAAATTGTTCTGTGATCAAGTCCGGGTTGCTTCGGAACCCCAGGCCTGTGCCTGCCACAAGCAGGAAAATGATCAGTCCTATCGTCCCCAGGGCAACGATGGCCCCTAGAACTGGCGAGCGTCGAGCGACAAGTAAATCCAGGCCAATCGCGATCAGAAAGATCGGCCAGAGCTGCCAGATACTGCTCCAGCTCCAAGCTGGGATCAGGTTGAGATTGTTTAGCAACCAGATCAACCCGAAACCGATGAGCAAGATCGGCCAGAATATCGAACGGTAATGCCTTTGCGTACCCATACTATCCTCCGAATCTCTGGATAACGTACTCTATGCTTCTTCCTCTTCCGTGGCATCCTGCTCGCCGTGGACGGAAGGAACAGACTCGATTTTCACCTCTGGCTCGGGTGAGGTAGGCGCTACAGAGGCGCGCCTGCTTTGGCGCAACACTAGGTATAGGCCAAGCAGGATGATCGCCACCGGCCAGAAGACCCTCCCATAGGTCGTACCAGCGCTTGAAAAGATGGTTTCAAAAAATACCCCCAGCAGAACAAAAATGATGGCACCAGTACGCAGCATGCTTTTACCACGCTGCTTGGTATCTTCATCTTCAGCTCGCTGTCCATAAATATACATTCCCAGGCCAACCGCCGTTGGAAAGATTAATGACCAGGCGTACGCCCAGCTTTCCCAGTGATCGGTGATGCTCTGGAACAGTAATATCAGTCCCACGCTGCTGACAACACTGGCGGGGATAGCCAGTCCTGCCGCTTGTTTACCGCCGCTGTATACTGCGGCGAACATGCCGATTCCGGGCAGCAACACAAATAATGGCCACAAGAACCGCCAGAGGCTGATTTGGAATACCTGATTGAGCAAAAACAACCCCCCCAAAACGATGAGCGCAACGCCAGCAATGACACTTCCTGTATTTCGTTGATTCATGGCACAAGCCTCCCGTGGAACGAGTTAGATAGTGGGGGTTCCACTAACACCCCTTCTCTTTACGCAGAAAAAGCGGAAGAGTTGCAAGCAGCTTATTCGATCCTATCGAGCGGCTGTTTAGGCAAGTAGGCTACAGAAGCGAAGACTTCGATACGGATTTGGGTTTCGTTCCCTTAATATGACCTTGATCATTCGCTTACAGGCTGTGTTCTCCTTATAATCATCCTTCATCCGGAGCTCAGTTGCTCACTGATATTTGGAGGGAAACATGAACAGAAGAATGCTGACAACCATTACGCTCTGCATCCTGCTATCCCTTTTGAGCGCGTGTGAAGGAGGTACTTCCGGCAGTGTTCGCAATGCCAGTCAAAGTTGCAGCACAGCAGGTGGCTACGGGGATTGCCAAGGTCGGTTGGGGAGGCTCAGCGGTACGTATGGCATCGACATTGAAGATGAGGGGATATCCCCAGGCGATACTGTTCGGGTTGTTCTTACCATCGCAGTAGAATCGGGTTCCATACGAGCCTATATGGAGGATCCAGAAGGCATGGAAACCAGTGTCGAGGTTAATCCCGGTATGCCCGCTACAGTCACCGGCTTCACGCAGGGTGATTTTGATGGATTTGAATTCAAGCTCCAGGCGCTTGGCGAATATGCCGAGGGAATAGAGTACAGTTTGCAATATTCAATCGAATAAGTTGATCAAAGAATAAATGTTTTGCTGGGGAGGCAAGGATGTCATTTCTAAAATCGATTCCACTTGAGCAAGCACAGGGCGAAGTTAAAAGCAACTACGAATATGATCTTGAGAAGAAGGGCTACATCTCAAATTACACAACGCTCTTCAGTCTACGCCCGGAAGTTTTAGCTGCCTGGCGCAATCTCCAGGGTGCGATTCGAAACAACATGCGACTTCGTCGCTACGAGTTGGTCACTTTCGCAGCAGCTACGGCTCTCCATTGCAGCTATTGAGCGTTTGCTCACGGAGCGGTGCTCCGTAACAATTTCTTCTCTACGGAGGAGATAGAAAAAATTGTTGCTGATTTTCGCGATGCTGGCCTGCCTGACGTTGAGGTCGCCGTCATGTCGCTTGCACAAAAGGTCGTAACGTCGGCGCATAAGCTGCAGATGGAAGATATAGATTTGCTCAGGAATTATGGCTTGGAGGATGAAGAGATTTTTGACGTCATCCTGGCGGCAGCTGCTCGCAGCTTCTTTAGTCAAACGCTAGATGCATCAGGTGCACAGCCCGATAAAGCCTACTTGGAAACGGTCGGGGATCTGATTGAAACATTGAGTGTTGGACGTCCCTACAACCCGGTAGAAGAATAAGCTACTGTTGTTCCTGATAGAATCAGAGAAGAAATCGATCTCTTTGGAGAGACACGTGGAGTTTGACGCTTCTACTGAATTCGGAGCGCGTGTTGCCCGGCGGCTTGCAGAAGAACGCATCGCTTGGTTGACAACCGTCTCAAGCAATGGCACCCCGCAACCTCGGCCCATATGGTTTCTCTGGAATGGCAATTCCTTTTTGCTTTTTAGTAGGCCGAGTGGTTATAAGGTAAAACACCTTAGCTCCAACCCAAAGGCGTCGATAAATTTGAACGGTGACGGAGAGGGTGGCGATATTATCGTCTTCGTTGGTGAGGCTTTCATTGAAGAGCAACCAATCCCGCCGGCCGATCTTGAGGCTTACATTGAGAAGTATCGCGAAGGATTCAAACGAATCGGGACAACCCCTGAACGTTTTACAGAAGACTACCAGACAGCGATCCGCATAGTTCCAACGCAGCTGCGAGGGCACTAGCCCCATCATCATTGCGTTGCGTGCAGGTTTCATAAAAAACGGCCACCAGAGTAGTGGCCGTTAGTTATTTCGAATACCAGTTAGATTATCGCTCGCCCAGTTTCTCCATACTCCCTAATCCCGTTACCGTCTCTCGGATCTCCGGATCATCATAGTAGCGCACATTCCCCAGGCCCGATATATTCACGTCGAGGAATTCAGTCGCCCACACCGTTGCCGAACCAGCCCCACTCAAATTGACATCTATTCGTTCACTCACAAGATCTGCACCATCAAATGATCCGGCACCGGTCACATTAATTTCAAGTTGATCCGCCTCACCAGTAGCCTTCACGCGTCCCGCGCCACTTAGAGTAAGTACCAGCCTGTCCGCCTGTAATTCTTCTATCTGTACGTCACCTAATCCTGAGAGATTAACTTCTTTCAGCGATTGCACAGTTAGGAAATAACGGATTGGCTCCGTTGGACGGATCAAGGTTTCCCAACGATCACTATCGAAGCTGATTTCAAGTCGATCCCCCCGCACTTCGGTCACAATCCGGGAGATGATATTGTCTTCCGCTTCAATCTCAAGCGATTCATCGTCACCCACTGTGATGTAAAGCGTTCCGATCCCGGTAAAGGCAACCGCATTAAAGTCGGAAACCTCCCGAGTTTCATTTACTACAACACCAGAGCCTTCATCGTAGCTTATCGTGAAGGTGCAGGCGCTGAGAGTCAGAGCTACGACTATCACAAAAATTATGCGCTTATCCATATCATCCATCCTGTTATCTGAACGCCGTTTATGCGTAAAAAGTATCTTTCATGATCCTGTACGTATAAGTATGCCCGAAGTCGCGTCGCCTGCGCAGGCAAATCAATGTCCCGATCAATCTTTCGTTCAATCCCCCTCAGTCACCCCACTCAAGCGAGGAAGAGCCTTCTCTACTTCGGATGCATATTCCTGCTACAGGTTTGCTGCCTTGTCGCATGTACAACCCCGGCGACGAGACGTAAGACGGTCGTCCCTCTTATCCCCAGCCTCTCTGCTTATGAGGGCTCTCAGGGTTTATCAAGCCCTGAACGCGAAGCTTTGACCTCGCTCCAAAAGGTGGATCCCTATCCTCTCTACGTGATGAGCTATAGCCCCAGTCGAACACAATCCGTTTCGATGCAAGCAATCGACCTTGATTGGTTTCAGGATGCGCCCCTGCGGCCAAACTCCCAATCTCGGTGGGGATGCGCACTTGTATCCGTCTTTCATGATCGGGAAGCTAGCTTGTTCGGTCGTAACTTTGATTGGCGCTACAGTCCAGCATTACTGCTTTTCTACCAGCCAATCGACGGATATCAGTCTGTCTCAATGGTAGACCTGGCGTATTTTTTCAACGATGCGGATCTTCAACGTTTGGATGAGTTAACGCTCGAGGAGCGTATGCCGCTGTTAGAGACATATACAATGCCCTTCGATGGTATGAACTCTCGGGGGCTGGTGATCGGAATGGCAGCCGTTCCCTACAGCGACTTGCCCGAGGATCCCTCTTTGGAAACCGTTGGCTCTCTCGCTCTGATGCGCAGGATTCTCAATCAAGCTGAAGATGTGGATGCAGCGCTCAAAATCCTTACGAGCGTCAAACCAATTTGGGGGGGCGGTCCGGCTTTGCATTATCTGATCAGCGATGCAAATGGGCGTTCGGTAGTGGTGGAATATATCCAGGGCGAGATTGTCGTGTTGGAATCCAAGAAAGATTGGCAGGTTGCTACGAATTTTTTACTAGGCCAATCTAATCAAGCACATGAAAATCAATGCTGGCGCTTTGACAAAATGGAGCAAGCTTTAGAGGATCTCTCCGGGCAGCTATCCCAGCAACAGTTGATGGATATGCTTGCCTCGGTTTCCCAGGACGGTGAAGGATCACGCACACAGTGGTCGATTGTTTATGACAATAGCCGGGGAGAAATCAGTCTCGTGGTTGGACAGGGCTACTCTCACCCGTATCGATTCGAGCTGCCAATGATCCATCCATAGGGAATAATTTGTCCGGGCTGAATCCCGGTCCTTCCCATTGCGTGTCATATTGGATAGACAAGCGATTGAATATGGGTCTATCATATGGATTGACAGGCAATGGAAAAACGGAAACTTCAGCCCTCACAAGAATACCTTCGTCAACTCCAGGAATCGCTTCTCTACGAGGTCTATAAGCTCTTTGGGGCAACAAAAGAAGCATTAACTGGCAAGGCTCTGCGTGCCTTATTCCGGAAACCAGCCTCACGCTTGGCCGCCCTTTCAGCGGAATTTGAATTACGGGTGCGCGAGTTCGGTTTACCCGAGGCCAGTCGCTGGATGGTGCAGCAATTTGCCCACGAGGTTCAAGTTATCCGCGAGGCTGCCACCCCAATCGAGGGTCCGCTGCTGGTTGCCTCCAATCATCCGGGCATGATCGATGGCTTCGTGGTTGCGAGTTCCTTACCCCGGACAGATTTAAAGATTGTTGTTAGCCATCTGCCTTTTTTTACCAACTTGCAGGTGCTGCGCGAACACGTAATCTACACCACCAAGCAAACCCACGAGCGTCTCACCGTTGTGCGCGATGCCATTCGCCATCTTCGCTCAGGTGGGGCACTAATAATTTTCCCTGGCGGAAACATCGAACCTGATCCAGCCGTCCTGCCCGGGATGCGTGAAGCAATCGAGCGCTGGTCCTCCAGTGTAGAAATCATGATTCGTTCGGTACCGGACACCCGGGTGGTTATCTCGATGGTCAGCGGGGTCCTGGAGAAGAACAGCCTGCATCATCCACTCGTGTATCTAAAGAAGAACCTGCGTGATCGTCAGAAGATCGCCGAAGCACTGCAGGCGATCAAGCACCTTGTTCGCTCCAAGACTTTGCCACTTACTCCGAAGATTGCCCTCAGCCGACCGCTGCTCTTCACCGGGATGACTCCCAAAGAGCGCCGCACGGCGATCATGACGGTTATTAAGGAGAAGGCGGCTCAGTTGCTCCCAGACCATGAGGCGCTTTAACGATTTGGAGTGGGCATAGCCCCCATATCGTAGGGCGTCAGTGAAAGAGTCCGTTTGGCAATTTCCGGATTTCCCCCGGTTGAATTTTGCTCCTGCCAAACGATCGGTGTGATCTGCGAGTCTACAAGCTCAAGCCCGAAGATATGACCCGCATTGGAACAGGTACCGCCGTTGAACGTGGCTGGATACAAAAATCCGGGGAAGTGCAACTGATGGGTGTGGCCGCTGATGACGACGGTATGATTACGGCTCGCCCAGTTCGCCATGAGTATCTGGATCCGGACATGTTCACGTTGCATTACGGCTTGATGTAGTCTTTGAGCCAACGGAATTCCCTTCAGACGTTGCCAAATCGTGTTTACCACCAACCGGCTTATCGGTTTGAGCCGATCACTAAATAGCTCGGCTTGGTGTCCATGTAGGATCAGAACTGCATACCCCGCGTCCTTCTCTACAAGAAGCAAAGCCTCGCTAAGACCGAAATCACCTTTCAGGTTGCCAACAGGATCGCTCGGGGTGTCGTGATTGCCCAGGAGAATGTGCAGACGGGAGCTGGCGTTGAACGCATGAAGAAGTTTAAACACCTTCGGGTAGGCATATTGGATATCCTAAAAGTCGTAGTCCCTCCATAGCTCATCGCCATCTCCAGCTTCGATGTAGGTGAAGCCCTCGTCGAGGTAGTATTCCAAAGCCTGCAGGTACAGAGCCTCGTTTTTTACAAAGACATCCCCCTGATCCTTGATACCACCGTGGCAATCACTCAAGATGACAAAACGAGATCGAGTATCAAACTGGACGACCGGCGCCCTTTCTATAACACCCTGCAGTCGCTTTTCGAACCATTGCAGTATTTCAGGAGGGGCAGGCTTATTGAATTCATGTACAGCTCTCCCTTCACATATTCCTTGGCTTAGACTATCAAGCAGGGCCAGGCCAGTCTGAGGCACGGAGGCTACTGAACATGCGCTCAGCGCTGTCATACTCAGAATTAGGATTACGCAGTACTTTTACATTTTATGACTCCCCGTTGGCTCCGAGAATCCAAAGATCCTCAAGCTTCTGCCTTCATGATCCTCTACGCGGGTCTCTGCAGGGTGTTGCGAATTACATCTGGGGTGGTAGATAAAAAATGACCGGGATGATCACCCAGTCATTTGATTATGAGAGTATGCGAGCAGCGATAGGTTACTCTTTAAGCAGCCCCATCACCGCCAGGGTTTCCCGGATAATCCTGATCACGATCCAGATGAAAATCGCACCAAACAAGAAGATCAAGAATACCATGATGCCCATGTATTCAACCGGGGCAGAGATAACCAGGAGCAAGGGCGAGAGGATATATCCGAACAAGAAGAGCAGGATGAAGTTCGTCAATAGATTCCACCGCGAGCGGATCTCCCCGCCGATAAGCTTACGCCGTAAACGAAATGCCAGCACCACATTGATTACCATCACCAGGATCCCTAATGAACTAAGAAGATAGGAAATGTAAATCATCGTGCTACTCCCCTCAACGAGAGGCCATCAGCAGATCTCGCATTCGCTGTGCCATCTCACCTGCTAGATTTTTATCGATAAACATGCGGGTCATGTTCTCTGCCTGCTGAATAGCATCCTCAAGTTCGCCTGCATCTGAACCTGCACTCTCCAGGATTGAAATAACTCTATTGGCATGCTCTCCAAGCATCTCAGTTGCGATGTCTTTCAACCTATCAACCCTATTTGTACTTTCTTCACTTCTCTCTTCTTGCTTGCTGTCGCGCAGTAAGCGCAATCCTTGTTCAAGGGTGATGTTTAGCAAGGAGTAGTTCAATTGCCGCTCACAGATGATGCAAAGTCCCCCGCGTTCAATCCCCTTTAGAACCAGCCGCCCCTCTTCATATGTTAGGTCTATACCCAGCATCGTTGAGCCATGAACCGTGGACAAACCTGTCAAGGTTCGAGCGAGTGTTCGTGCAAGCGCAACCCCTTTATCCCGGGAAACTTTCATCGGGGTTGAGTATTGCAGGATCTTCCCTTGCGAATCGAAAATGAATGCCCCCTGCACGCCAACCAGCGCAGCCAACTGATCCATGAAAACTTGGACCTGCTCGCTCACTCTCCGCCCCCTGATCGCTCTCTGATCCTGGAAATGATATGGCTCGGTGCAATATCCTCTTCCAGGAGCAAACCCACAAAGGAAGATCCCTGGCGAAATACGAGTACAGGATCTCCACCGCTGTCAAAATTAAGGACGGCATGATCAAAGTTTCGGTAACCCATGGTGGCGCCAACCTGGCGGGCCGAGGCACCCAGGTAGGTCGTAATAGCCGCGGCTTGCTCGGGGGATTCGGCAAGTGAATGTGCCTGCAACGCCCCATCCAGTGCTACCCGAATCGCGCCTTTGACACCTGGGACCTCACAAAACTCTTCGACGCTAAACGTCTCAGAGGCTGTTCCTGCGGCCCGCACCACGCGGGTATCCTCATCACCAGCAAAAAGTGCGTCCCATTGTCCGCTGTCGAAATCATCCATAGGCTAGTCGCAATCAGCGTATTCCTTCCAAGTGTAGGTAAGGCTGGCTGAAACTTCAAGTGCTTGGAAGCTGCGCGTAAGTCGGTAAAGACTGGCTCTGTCTCTGAATCTCACCCTTCAGGCGAGGGCACGTTTGATCACCGTGCCCAGCCGGTAGATACCTTCGTTGATGACCTGCTCCTGCGAAAACGAGAAGTTCAAGCGCATGGCATGGCGCCCACCTTGCTCATCCGGGTAAAAGGCAAACCCGGGCACATAGGCCACTTTCTCGGCCACCGCAGCTTCAAGCAGATCCCTGGTATCGATTTCCTCAGGCGTGCGGGCCCATAAGAAGAGACCCCCAGCAGGTCGTGTATATTTGACCTCTTCAGGCCAATGCTCGGCGATGGCATCCAGCATTGCATTGCGTCTCTTTCTGTAGACTTCTGTCAAGCGCTTCACGTGTCTCTTTAAGATCCCGCGCTCACAGATATCATTTGCGATCATCTGTACATAGGTTCCGGTATGCAGATCAGCCCCTTGTTTGGCCTGCACGAGGCGGGCGATCAGCGGTTTCGGTGCAGTGATCCACGCCAAGCGGATTCCTGGGGCAAGCGTCTTGGAGAAAGTACTCATGTAGATGGTTCGTTCGGGCGCCATACGGAAGAGGGGAGTAAGATCTTCGCCTTCGTAGCGTAACTCACCATAGGGGTCATCTTCCACCAGCACCAGGTCGTACTCCCGGGCCAGCGCCACCAGCTTCTCGCGCCTTGCAGCTGAGAGGGTTGTTCCGGCCGGGTTATGGAAATTGGGCAGCACATAGATAAAAACGGGTGTGGTTCCGCCTTTAAGCTCCCTCTCCACCTCATCGACAAGTATGCCATCATCATCCAGCGGTATGCTGCAATAGTTGGCCTCATAAGCATTCCAGGCTTGCAATGCGCCCAGGTACGTCGGTCGGCTGCACATGATGCAGTCGTTCGCATCGATAAACAACTTTCCGATCAGATCCAGCCCCTGCTGAGAACCATTGGTCATCAAGATGTTCTCGGGTTCTACCTGGATGCCGTATTTCGACATCATATCGGCCAGGAATGCTTTCAGAGGTGGATAGCCTTCGGTTGGACTGTATTGCAGCGCGACCTCACCTTGAGTTCGCAGAACGTATTTGCTTGCCTCGTCAAATTCACGAATGGGAAAAAAATCCGGCGCTGGTAAGCCGCCGGCGAACGAGATGATGTCCGGTTGTAGGGTTAGCTTGAGCAGCTCCCGGATGACCGAGCTGCGCATCCCGGCTGTTCGATCGGCCAGGCGCGCGTCCCAACCGATATCTTCGACTTGCATGATCATGCCATCTTCATCTGTCACGTTGTCCTCCAATATACTCACCATCATTTTGAGCGAATTTCGCACTGGAGACAACCGGAAAAAGGCATCATCGCGTAGGAATTTTGTCGCCATCAGCCGGCGGGAAGAGACATTGGGTTGACCGGAAAAGAAAACAGGCTCGATTTACGAGCCTGTAAGAGTGTTAAAAGAAAAGCCCCTTGGCAATGACCTACTCTCCCGGGCCGTCTCCAGCCAAGTACCATCGGCGCTGACGGGCTTAACTTCTGGGTTCGGGATGGGACCAGGTGTATCTCCGCCGCCTCTATCACCAAGGGACAATTTCAAAAGATAAGTTGTTAATAACTCCGAATAGCTGGGAAGAGCGTCAAGTTCTCCGCATCACAGGTTAAGCCCTCGACCATTAGTACGGCTTAGCTGAACACATTGCTGTGCTTACACCTGCCGCCTATCAAACAGATAGTCTTTCTGCGGTCTTACTCCCTTAACGGGATGAGGG
>JBFFQB010000064.1:0-19549 GCA_041573795.1 Anaerolineales bacterium | reverse complement strand
GTCACGCGATTTTTCGATCAATGCGCTCGCGCTGCGTGTGACCGCTCCAGGAGAGATGATCGACCCCTGCGGAGGTCTTCAACATCTACATGCGGGAATGCTCGAGCTCTGCGCCGAAGAGGCAATCAGCGAGGATCCGATCCGAGCCCTTCGTGCAATTCGCATAGCCACACAATTTGATCTAAAACTTTCCGCACTATTAATTCAAACGCTGCGGGCACAGGTACCAATCGAGCTAATTTCAAGAGAGCGCGTACGCGATGAGCTCTTTCAACTTTGTGCTCTTAAGAATCCCACTCCTGCTCTGCAATTAATGTTTGAATTCGAAATGTTACCAAAAACACTGAAGATTGCGCATAACCATATTTTTGACATAGCTATACTCACAGAGGAGCGAGATTCTCGGCAGCGATCCATTCGAACAATTCAGCATCTAGCTAGAATCATGGAGCTCTTATCAAACGATGTTAACCTGGAATCTGCAGCCCAAGCGACACTTGGCTTGCTCACTTGGTCGTTGGGTCGCTTTCGACCAGGGATAGATGCATACTTATCTGAGGAAATTGTGTTGGATCGAACAAGAAGATCCTTGATCGTTTTGTACGCCTTTCTCTATTCGATAATTACCTCCGCAAGTGAGCACCCACAATCTGGTGTACGCCATTCAATCGAACAACAAAGAGAATTTTTCCAAGAAATTGGGGAGAACTTACGGCTAAGTCGAGATGAGCTCTCAAGTTTTGATCACTGGCATGCGGGTAGGCTTAAGCTAAGCCAGCCCCCTGATCCCTCTCAGGGCGATCTCTTCACATACAGGTACTTCCGTCTGGTCGGTGAGCATGGTGTAGGTGCTGTTTTAATTATGCTCGCTGATGAGCTTGCGCAGCAGGTTACGCCACCGAGGGCTGAGTACTGGTCTTCACGAGTTGAGCTCGCGCGTTCAATGCTTGAGGGTTGGTTCGAAAAGTTTGAATCACTCATCGAGCCCACAACGATCCTGCGGGGTGATGAAGTCATGGCGCTAACTGGTGAATTACCCGGTCCTGAAATTGGAAAGATTTTGGAGAGCGTTCGTGAGCAGCAGGTGCTCGGTGTCCTCTCAACGAATGAGCAAGCCTTGTTGTTTATCAAACAAAATTACGGGCCAGGACGATCAGAGGCGTAAGTATCCAGGGTAGTAGAGCGTAAAGTAATTAGACTTGAGATCAACCTAAGCTAGGGGTAGATTTCGACAAGTGCCGGTTCGTAGTAGCAGCGACAACCGAATGCGTGCGAACATCCCAAAACTGGCAGCTCTGGTGCGCTCTCCTTGGGGTACGCGCCCTCGATTTCACGACAGGCCGGGCAGCAATTATGGGCAACGATCACTCGCACTTCATATACGCGATCATTGGCTTTGAAGTCCGCAAGAGCTTTTGCCGTGTGGGAGTGGAGCGAGAGATCCGCGTCGCAACGCACACAGGTCAGCGCTGAATCAGGCGAGGATGCATTACATCGTGTACATGTGCGCACAGGTTTATCCTTCTGCAATTAAGGTCCAGGTTGATTCTATCTGCCTATATCCCGCTGTCAACATTCAGCGCTGTGATTAAGCGGAATGGCGTGAAGCCGCTATGGATTTCTGCAGCAATTAGCCTACTCATCAGGTCCCCAGGTTAAACTAATGGTGCCACGCAAGATTCTCCACGTTGACCTTGACGCCTTCTTTTGTTCTGTAGAAGAAATCCTTAACCCTGAATTGAAAGGCAAAGCATTTGTAGTGGGGGGACGACCGGATGGGCGTGGGGTCGTAGCGTCCGCTTCCTACGCTGCCAGAGCATTTGGGATACGCTCTGCGATGCCAACAGCGCAAGCGTTGAGATTAGCTCCGCAACTGATCATTCTACCTGGCCGTCATGGCGTTTACGGTCAACACTCTAAGCAGGTTATGGGCCATCTCAGGCGAGCCGCTCCGATCATGCAACAAATCTCCATTGATGAAGCGTTCCTCGATGTGAGTGCAGATCAAAAACCTGGAAAGGCGCTAGCGCAGCAGTGGCAATCTGAAATATTGGAGGTTTTTAAACTTCCAACGTCCTGGGGGGTCGCTTCAAATAAGCTTGTTGCCAAAATCGCTACGGAGGTAGGGAAACCGGCGGGCATTGTGGAAGTTCCTGTCGGCGAGGAAGCTAATTTCCTTTCACCTCTGCCAGTCGAGATGTTGTGGGGAGTAGGGCCAAAGACACGGGAGCGATTGGAGCAGATTGCAATCCATACAATCGGAGAACTGGCGAGCGTACCTGCATCCAAACTGCAAGAGAGATTCGGCGTAATTGGTCTGGAACTTGCATCAAGAGCAAATGGGGAAGATGCATCGCCGGTTCGAGAAGGCGGGGAACCGCGTTCGATGTCGGCCGAGCGAACCTTTGCCAAAGACCTGAAGCGAACTGCAGATTTGCAGAAAGCACTTTTAAAAATGAGCGAGGAAGTAGGTCGACGCTTGCGGCGCGAAGGACTGGCAGGCCGGACCATTCGCTTGAAGATCCGTTGGCCTGATTTTGAAACTCACACTCGTCAGCTCAAGTTAGATCAACCGACGGATCATGATGGTGAGATTTACTCGCATGCCCAAAAACTGCTTGCGAGTATATGGACGGAAGGTGACCCCGTCCGATTGCTGGGTGTAGGTGTCGCTGATCTTGGCACACCATGGCGGCAATTGAAATTGTTTGAGGGAGAGTGGGAACAAGAAGAACGGCTGCAAAACGCGCTAGATGATATCAGATCGCGCTTTGGCCCAAAAGCAGTAAGGCGGGCTGGAGGGTTAAGCAAGCCGGAACGTAAGGATGAAGATCGCCAACCATGAACTCTGGGATGGAGAACCGACCAGGCTGCGCACCATCGAGTCGAAATCATACTGCTGGTATGACATAAAGGGAGTATTTCATTGAAACTAATGGGTAAGGGTTACTATCTGTGGCAATTGCCTTACTGTGATCAAGGCGATCCTGTGGCAATCGCTGCGCGTGCGAAAGCGGCTGGTCTGTCACACGCTATGATCAAGATTGCTGATGGATCTACCTGGCCATACAACTATGATTTTGATCGTGACCTAGACCTCATCCCTCCTGTTCGAAAGTCGTTACGTGAGGCGGGAGTATCTGTCTGGGGATGGCATTATGTACGTGGAGATGATCCATACAATGAAGCGCAATTGGCGATAAAACGGATCCTGGAGTTGGATCTTGAAGGTTACGTGATCGATGCAGAAGGTGAATATCGGACGAAGAAAAAACGCGCCGCTGCCTCTCGTTTTATGGAAGAAATGCGCAAAGCACTTCCGGATCTAACGATAGCCCTGAGTACATATCGCTACCCACGCTCGCACAGAGATTTTCCTTTTGATGAATTCATGGCGTTATGCGATCTCAGCATGCCCCAGGTATATTTCGAACAAATGCACAACCCCGAAGAGCAACTTGAGCGCACCGTCGAGCAGTATATGGCCCTGACCCATGCGAGACCCGTGATCCCAACAGCACCCACCTATGCGCGTGGTGATTGGCGTCCCTCGCCGCATGAAATCCACCGCTTCTTCCAAAAGGCGCAAGACCTTGAACTGACTGCCGCTAATGCGTGGAGTTGGGATTTCGCCACCCGCCATCAATATCTGGATTTATGGAACGCAGTGGCAGAGTTTCCCTGGCCGGTAGAGCCCTCAGTTGCGGATATGCCCGAAAGGTTACTCGGTCGTCTAAATGAGGGTGATGCTTCTCTCGTTGCAGGCCTCTATAAGGAAAACGCGGCGCATGTAACCGGAGAGCGAACCATTGTAGGGCGATCGGCTATCCAGGAGTGGTATCGGACCTTTCTTTCGAATATCCTGCAAAATGGGAAGTTTGAGGTCACCGGCAAGTCGGGCAGTGGTCGTACACGCCAATTTATGTGGCGGGCAACGAGCAATTCTGGAAAGGTTCTGGACGGGAACGATACGCTCGGATTAATTGACGGTCGAATTCAATATCACTATACGTATTTCAACGTAACTGCCACTTGAGACTCTTCCATCAATAATTCAAAGACCTGAACCCGCCGGATTAGACAACCCGGCGGGTTTTTTGATTGACCTAGTTCACACCATGGGTATGATCAAGTTCTAATATGCAAGATGACGTTGAGATGCGATTTGACCATAAGCGATTAAACTTCGGTGATCGTGTAACCAAACTCAATTGGTAAGATCTGATTGAACATTGCCTGAGCAGGGCAGTATTTCGTCTCTGAGAGCTCGATGGCCCGTTCTACCGCTTTCGGATCGATGTTCAAACCATGAATCTCATACTGAATGTCCATGCGGGTAAAGACTTTCGGATGCTCCGGAGATTGTTGTGCAGAGATTGAAACTTCGAAGGCGCTAACTTGCTGGCGTTTCTTCTGCAATATGGAAATTACATCCATGGCTGTACACCCGGCGACCCCAAGGGCTATCAATTCCATGGGTCTAAAGCCATCATTATCCCCACCGACGCTGGGATGAGCACCAAGTGGAACATCGAACCCACTCGGTACTGTACCTGTAAAGGTTAAACCTGAGCTCCAAACAACCTTGGCATCCATCAAACATCTCTCCCACCTTGCGTATCCTATCTATTTTAAGGCTTCTTTGATCAAAACATAATCGAGCTTCGCGTGCCTGCAGCAGAGTCGCGCGCTGATCTTGTGAGGTCATATAGCGATCCACCAGCATGAGAGTTAATCGTTTGATCTTGGAACGAACAGTATTTCCGCATGAAATTACGCGGCAGCGATGGCCTACTTCGTGACTACGCAGCGCTTGTAGGTTTCCACGAAGGATCCTCGTGCGATTTAAATACTCGTACTCGGCTTATGCTGCAATGAGAAAACAATAGGGTCTTGGATTGTATCGATACGTTTGATTGAAGAATTTGCCCTCTCCAATGCGCAGTCGGAACAATGGACGACGGATCAACCAGAGCATTCCCTACAGACTGTAGGATTCGACCCCCTATCAAGTGAAGCCGCCTGCACTCATGTATCCACAAACTGAGCAGGCAAGATATAAGCAACCATCATATTCCAAGGGCGCCTTATGGCATTGTGGACATTGCTCACCCCGGCGAGGTTCAACCCATACCTTCCTTCTTATTGCCCTTGACGCTTTTATTGGTTGACGGGCTGCGGAGTTTTTTCGTTGTTTCACCGCAATAACCATTTTCCCCTACTTACTTTCCACTCAGGTCAAGCACTCGATAAAGCCTCTTTCGAACATCCTCGGGCAATTCTGTATCACCTTCACGTTCTCGATAGAGCGATATCGTTTTTTCGAGAGTGTCGACCATCACTTTACAATCGGGACATTCTTGCAGATGGCGTTCAATTTCAGCACATATTTCAGGGGCTGCAACACCATCGAGGTAATCTGATAACTCGTTGATTAGTTCTGGGCATTTACTCATGGGCTAACTGCTCCACTCGATTTTCAAAATAGGCAGAGAGTGAATCTCGGAGTTGCAAGCGTGCTCGCAGAAGGCGAGTTTTGACGGCTGCTTCAGATATGTCAAGGATTTCTGCACTTTCGCGCGTGGAGAGTCCGTGCATATCCCGGAGTATGAAGGTGCTACGCAAGGCGGGAGAAAGTTCAACAACAGCCTTATCAAGTTTTAATTGAGCTTCATTCGTCATGAACTCAGACTCAGGAAGGCAACACCAGTCTTTCAATTCCCGCGTAACCACATGTCCATCTGGCATCTCAACAGGCTCATCGATTGCTACCATGTCAGGTCGAAACTTTCTTAATCTCATTAGCGCTTCATTCGTCGTAATGCGATACAGCCAGGTACCGATGGATGAGCGACCTTCGAAGCGATCGAGATTTTGATACGCTTTTAAGAAAGTTTCTTGAAGGATATCTTCAGCCTCATACGGATCATTCATCATGCGCAGAGCTAAGCGATGTAGCTTTGGTGAATATTCATCTACAAGCGCGGCAAAGGCATCACGATCACCGTCCTGTAGGTCCTTCAAGGAGTATTTTTTTTGGTCATTATTTGGATGCATTGAATTGAAATTGGTTGCCTGAGTGATTTTACTGATCTAGAGTATACCGTAGCCCGAAAACTCACCAACCAAATTTCGGAACCTTGAGACTTTTTACCTTGCTGCCTAAGGATACCTGAGGCACACCTATGACACTTCCAAACCACACGCTTGCGCTGGAGATTGATCCAAGCAGATCTAGGATGACGATTGAGCATGCTGCTCTGGGCATACGCTTCGTATCTCCGCTGCCAACGATTACTATCTATGATCCTGCGGGTCCTGTCCTACTCGAGCCGGCCTCACTTACCAAGGACAACGATTTTGAGCCTTCCTTAGAAACCTCAATAAAACTCCAAGGGATCCAGTATAGTGAAGTAATTGCAGGCCTTGGTCTTCAACTTGAATGGGCTTTTTCGCCGTCTCGACCGCTCGTGATGTGGAGATGGTCGCTTCAGAACCAGAGACAAAGCGCTGTCGAACTTCGGCATGCTCTGATGATGGTCTGTGCGAAATCGACCATTTCCAGTCGTGGTCCTGATATTCTCTCATTCGAAGATCATTCTAGAGCTAGAATGCCGGATAACGTTGAGATGGTTTTCCCGGGAGAGCTGAAAGATTTCGCTGTTTTCCTCCCAGGTTGGCAAAGTTGGAGCTATGGGGGCTGGGTAATGGCTGGAGAACGCACACCTCGCAGCAGGATCCGTCCTTTCACACATTCGCAGATATTTGACCGAGCTCGTGAAAGCCCCAGAACCCGTGGGCATTATCGTTCCGAGATGTTTGCTGCCCTCGTGGATACTCATACGAATATTGGTGTTGTTTGCGGATTTTTATCCCAGCGTCAATCCTTCGGGACCACCGAGGTCTTTCTAGATGGGGTATCAAGGGGATTATCGGTTAGAACTGATCTCGATCATGTTCAACTTGATCCCGGGCAGTCATTCAGTAGTGATTGGGTAGGTCTTCTCGTCGGGAATAAGGGTTTAGAGGTGGTTGATGATTTTGCCGCGCTCGTGGGAGAACTCAATCGAGCCCGGATACCGGATCAAGCCCCGGTAGGTTGGTGTTCATGGTATGACTACGGACAGGGGATATCTGAAGAGATCATCGAGGAGAACGTCGCTGCAGCAGTGGCGCTACGGAAGCGGGCAGCCCTCTCATTGATCCAAATTGATGACGGCTTCCAATCCGAGATCGGGGATTGGTTGACTACCAACGCCAACTTTCCAGTCGGCATGCAGCCGCTTTCAAACCATATCAGGAGAAACAACTTTGTACCGGGATTATGGCTTGCCCCTTTTATTGCCCTGAAGAACGCAGTCGCGGTTAATCACAACCCGGAATGGGTCCTGCGGAATGCACTCCGGATCCCAGCAAATACGGGGTGGGTTTGGAACCAATTCGGACGGGCATTCGACCCATCTCATCCTGGTTTCCTCGATTATCTACAGCGTGTTATTTCAAAAGTGACAGCAGAATGGGGATTTGAGTATCTCAAACTAGACTTTCTATATGCAGGCGTCTTACAGGGAAGGCGGTATAACCCAAATTTAACGAGAGCTCAAGCGTTCTCCAGCGCGTTGGAATTGATCAGAGAATCGGCGGGCGACTCGGTTACGTTGGCGGGTTGTGGTTGCCCACTAGGACCTGGCATCGGGATCTTTGATAGCATGCGGATCGGACCTGATGTGGCGGCGAGTTGGAAACCAGTCATGCATCCTTTCACACCTTTGCTCGAGCGCGAGCCCACGCTTCCATCCGCTGTTAACTCTATTCGTAATATCATCAATCGAGCCCATTTTCACCGACGATGGTGGATCAATGATCCAGATTGTGTATTGGTGCGAAAAGAAAGATCGGAGCTCACCCTGGAAGAGGTGCAGAGTCTGATTACCGTGATCGGTATGTCAGGTGGGAGCGTGATGCTCTCCGATCGCGTCCAGTCACTCTCAGCTGAACGAGTCAGTCTAATAAGTAGATTAATTCCACCACTGAAAGGTCGGGCGCAGCTCGTTTCAGCCATCGATTCTCATGATCATCCAATGATGTTGCATGCGCTAGATGATGCCGTGGGTAAACGCTGGTTGTTGGCGTGCTTCAATACGGTTGATGACCTCTTTTCCTTTAACATCGCCTTGGACAAGCTGCTTTCACTATCAGGATCAACGCACATCTATGATATATGGCGGGATAGCTACAAAGAACACAAGGTTGACTTTCCGCTGCGGATCGAGGTGCCTGGGCATCATGTGGCCTTGCTGGCAATTCGGCAAAAAGATCGCCTGCCCAGTTACATCGGGGATAATGTTCACTTATCACAAGGTGGAATTGTTAAGGAATGGTCATCGGAAGATCAGGTTGTGAAGTGTCGCATAGATCCAGAAAAGAAAGCTGATCTTCGAGCCCGAATCTTTATCCCGGGGAGCATAGACTCATCCACATTCAATGGAACTCCCATTACAATGGAGAAACATCCCGATGGGATGGCGATAGTAGAATTGGCCTCAATAGATAAAGGCGAATTGGAGATACACTGGTCGAGAGAACAATATGACCATTGATCAAATTGTTTATCTTATCGCTTCATTGTTGCTCGCGGGGATGGCTGTGTTCATCTTGCTGGGACAGCGAACTTTGCGAGAAGCACGAAAGCTACCCTATTTTATGCTTCGCCGCGAGCGCGTAGTGCGGGGTTGGCGTGTCGTTCTCCTTGGCCTATTGATTGGACTGGCATCTCTCCTGACGTTTGTTCTTGGGCGTCGTGCAGCTTATGTGATCTATCGGCCGACTCCCTCTCAAACTTCCACATCCACGCGCACACCGACAAGTACGATTTCACCTGTGCCGAGTATCACCCCAACGTCGAGTATCACGCCAATCCCCTCAGCCACCGCAACGGCAACGATTACCCCAACACCTCAACTCCCCGGAGAGATCCGGATCCTGATTCGTGAGACAGTTACACCGAATCCTGAAGCACTCTTCAGCCCAATTCTCGTAGCTGAGCGTTTGGACGGCTTTAATCAAGCGATCAACCCTCAGGAAGGTTTTACTTCACCACAAGGGCGTCTCTTCGGAGCATTCAGCTATGACAATCTTCAGGACGGCGTACGCTGGACTGCAATCTGGTATCTGGACGCCGAGGTGATTTGCCTGGAAACACAGCCCTGGGATGGGGGTACTGGCGGCTATGGTTATACGGAATGTGAGCCGGAGATATGGATGCCAGGTCGCTACGAGATCCAACTATTCTTTGCAGATGAATGGAAAGGGTCTGCTAGCTTTGAGGTGCTTGGATCAGATAGCACGACGAATTAATGGTGCGAGGGGTTCCAAGATCCTATTCGATCCTGAAAGTCATCATCTCCGATGCTATTCCATTTTGAAGCATTGATCTAAGGTCGATCGTAGTGCTCGATATCCATTCTCAAGAGGTTGAATTTCAATGCATTCTTCGAGGCTGTGTGCACCGGATCCATACGTGAGGCCGATACAAATAGAGGGTATATTCTTACTCAATGGAATGCTGGCATCTGTTGATCCTGCCTCAAGCCGACATTGCTTGACACCTGCTTCTTTTAGAGCCATACATGCCGCCTTGACGAGCGGGTGATCGTCAGGGATTTCACCGGTTGGACGGTTTCCGATTTCATCCACATCCAAACTAACTTCCTCAGAGCGATTCTCTTCAACTGCGGCCATAACCGCTTGGTCTAAAGCCTCGAGTAGGGCGGCTCTTTCGGCGCGAAGATCCAGTTCCATCGAGGCATTCGAGGCGATGGTGTTGATGCTGGTGCCCCCCGTAATCTGCCCGATATTCAAACTCCAGCGACCCTCAATTGGAAGTGTTAGTTTTGACAGTTGTGCCCCTAACCGGCAGATGGCATGGGTAGCCGATGCGCGACCGGCGTGAATCCAGGCATGTCCACCTGCGGTGCTCGCAGTAATCCTATAGCGATGGATCGCTAGCCCGCGATGGTAGATATGCCCCAGCGCCATTCCCTCCAAGACGAGATAGGTGAGGACATTCTCACCAAAGCGATTGACAACCTGTCGCATGCCAAGAAGATTTCCCAGTCCTTCTTCCCCGACATTGGCTACCAGCCAAACGTCGTTGGGGAGATGAGAATCGGGCAGGTCGTGAGCCAGCTCAATCAGAGCCCCCAGTGCAATCGCGTTATCACCCATTCCGGGCCCGAAAAGAAGATCACCCCTCCTTTGGTGTTCAAGCTGGGTTTCGATTGGGAAAACGGTATCCAAGTGTGCGGAGAGAATTGCTGGTTTTCTTGATCCACCTGGAATACGCGCGAAAACGTTATTGGCAGCATCGATACTTACATCTGCGAGGCCGAGATCGGAGAATTGCTCAAACATGAACGCCGCCCGGTTTGCTTCCTGAAAAGTTGGAGCGGGGATTGATTGAATCTTGATTGTGTTCGTGATCCAACGTTCAAGGTCCATTTTATTCCTTTCGGACCATGGCCCTGAGTTGTTCAAGTCGTGCTGAAATAAGCCTGGGAGGTGTATCGAGAGCATAAAGAGCTCCTGAGCCCTCGATAACAAATGAAGCGGAGATATTACCACGTAAAGTCGCTTCGAGGGCATCATGAGTTTCCAAGAGACCCTGCATGAAGGCTCCACAAAACGCATCTCCAGCTCCGGTCACATCTCTGGGGATTGAAGGGTAGGCTGGGATATGCCAGCGTTGCCGACTGTCCGCATCCGAGAGATACTGACCGTTTGCACCGGCTTTTAGCACAACGAGGGTCGAGCCCATTGTGTGGAATAATTCAGCGAATTCCCAGATTCCTCCACGAATATCTGGCGCAAAGGCTTTGGCTTCAGCCATGCTGGGTAAAAAAGCTGTAAGATCCTTCAAGATGTTTGGTAGATCGCTTTTAAAATTGGGAGCCATATAACGGCTGGATGGATCGAGTGTGATTATGTTCACACCATGCTCACGAAGGTAGGCGGGTATCGTCAAATGTGTTAGGTAATCGGCAGGTGATAGATGCGCCCCCGCAAATTCGCCGAGTTTCGAGGGGGCAATATCTGTGGTCCGCACCGTGATCGGATTAAGGGCGCCACGTTGATCCTGTCCCTCTGTCGATGATCTATAGCCATGCAGTGCTTTCGGCATCGCCAGGCCAAATCGAGCGTAGTGCGCCGGCGGGTTTGTATCTACTCTGTCTTCCAGCGATTGATAGGCATAGAAGGTGCGTGTATCCAATTCTTGATCCAGAACTCGAATTCCTGAGGTTAAAATGGATCGGCTCTGTAGTTCATCAAGCCATTCAACTGGAAAATTCCTTCCAACTCGTGAAAGTACAGCAATTTGATCGGACCACAAGCGCGCTCCTACCGCTGCGTAGACAGCGTTTCCACCAAGGGTACCTGAGATGGCGCGACCATCATGGGTGATACAATAATCTTCCCTAACCCCTCCGATCATTAAGCACCTGGCAGGTTTTTTTCGCATATATCTCGATTATACATGTGGGGTCAAAATGAAACCCAGTGATGCCCTTTCCCTTCAGATCAACATGGTTGATGAATACATCGCCAGGCACTGGCAGCTTGCTCAGGCAGAAGCGCGTCGAGTCTCCTTTCGTGGTGATAAACCCTCAAAAATACTAATTGGCGGCTGTGGCGATTCGCATCATGCTGCATTGGGTTTAGAACTTGCCCTGGGTCTTTTCGGTGAATGTCAGGTGCTGGCTATGGAGGCGATGCGTCTCGCTCGCTATGCCCCCCTTCTTCAAGGCAATTCCTCCGAATCAACACTCGTGATAGGGATATCAAGCTCGGGAGAGGTTGCAAGGACGATCGAAGCAATTGAGATCTGGAACGATGTTGGTGTGCAAACGCTTGCATTTACCTCAAATAGCGACAGCACACTGGCGCAGGTAGCCAGGGATGCTATGGCCCTTCCTGTTCCCGATATCCCCCATGGTCCAGGGCTTTTAAGCTATTTAGGATCATTGCTGCTCGGGTATGCAACTATCGCTTATTCCCTGCATGAAGATGAAACCCATCGTGTGAGCCTATTGCTGGATCAGATCCCTGAGCTCTTACATCAGTGGGTTCCGGCGGAACTTGAACGGGGTAGCGAGTTCGCCACGCAGGTATCAGAGAGAGACGGGGCAACGATCTTCCTCGGCTCTGGGGCTGCCTATGGAAGTGCGCGTTTTGGTGCAGCAAAGGTTATCGAATCCGTGGGGGAACAGAGCTGGGGGCAGGACGTTGAGGAGTGGGCCCATCTCGAGTATTTTTGTGATCCGGCGCCGATGCCAACATTCCTGCTTAGCGCGGAAGGTCGGGCATACTCACGCGAGCTTGAAATCATTGAAGCCCTAAAGGCGATCGGTCGATCCGTGCTTTTTAGTGCTTGGCCTGGAGGGGAGAATTGGTCCAGGGCTGAGAGAGAAGCGTTGGCACCACTGGCTCTGTGGGCAGCACCATGCGCCTATGCCAATCGGAGAGCAGAGATGTTTTCCAGTGAGCCCTTTCGGGGTTTCCGCGGTGGGCGGGATCGCCATGAAGGAGGCGGGGCAAGTCGCATCAGATCAAGTACCCGAGTCCATTTAAGTGATCTCGAAGGATAGATCATCGCGGATCATCAACCTTAAAGAATGCAAGATTGACCAGCACGAAAGTCCCAGTTGCAGGGGTGCTGAAAGGCGGTATAATGAGGTCCGGGCAGCACCTGAGGAGGGGCTGCCGAATGTTTGAGGGTGTCGGGATCCCCGAATGAGTAAAGCAGAAATCGTACTGATCGAGAGCAGCAGAGCCAGCGCGCCGTCTTTTGCGCCGGCTCTTGAGCGTCAAGGATATGAAGTTAGCGTTCATCATAAAGTTGAGAAAGCGTTATACGCTTCAAAGAAATCCCAACCAGATTTACTTATCCTTGATGCCGCATCCATGAAGACGAGTGGGACCCGCATGTGCAGGAAAGCACGCGCTGAGCTTGACGGGGTTCCGATAATTTTAGTTACACCAGAGAACAATCAGGTTGTCCAAAATTGTGGAGCTAACGTTAGCCTGGCTCTACCGTTTACACCAAGAAAACTACTTAACCGGGTTGAACGTTTGTTACCAGGAGATGAGCGCTACAGTCTCGAGGCAGGACCCATCAAATTGAATTTGGCGCAAGGAAAAGTACGGTGCCTAAAGAAGGATTCTCGCCTTACCCCCAAACTTACGAAATTGTTAGAGCTTTTTATTCAGAATCCTGGTCGACTTATGATGCGCAAGACGTTAATTCGCAAAGTTTGGCATACAGACTATACAGGCGATACGCGCACATTGGATGTCCACATGAGTTGGTTGCGTCAAGCGATTGAACCAGATCCAACCCGGCCCCGATTTCTTAAAACCATTCGAGGGATGGGGTATCGACTTGACCTACCTGAAAACACCAATAAATAAATCAAGGGACCTGAGAGAAAACAAACAGTCGCATGTGAATGCGACTGTTTGTTTGTCCGACGTGATCACGCTGGTAAGAATTAGTGTGGTTTCAATTTCAAGACTTAATACTCGCAATTTGGGATAAACCCGTTCGGCCTCTCACATCCATCACGCGAACAGCCAAACTTGGCGACTGATCTTGAAATTCATCGATGTTTATTGAAAGTGCCAGCGAATTCTTTCGCCAGGTACGGATTTCTTGGTAGCAGCTTTGAAAGATCTTTTTGTTGTAGAGAGGGTCAACCTCCCAAAGGGCGACCTGTTCCATCGGAAGCTGCTCCCTGGCCTCACAGTCCAGTACACTGTCCAGTGTTAGCTTCACCCCGCCATTTTCGTTTGTCCAGGAGACGCTTGGCTCAAGCATTTCAGTTGGGGAAGCCGAGCTATCCATCTCAATCGTATAAGGTTGGGATCCTTCGCAACTGATCATTCTGCGATGGCAAATTTGAAGGGCGGTCGGTTCTGGGTCACAAGCAATCCATTTTCGACCCAGGCGGGAAGCGACACAAGGCGTTGTTCCAGAGCCACTAAAGAAATCAGCTACGTAATCTCCCGGGTTGCTCGAGGCCAGTATGATTCGTTGCATGAGCGCTTCAGGTTTTTGGGTTGGGTATCCCGTGCGTTCATTATGTAGACGCGCTACCACCGGGAAATACCACCAATCCTCTGGGACCTTGCCTCGCTCAAGATCAGGTTTCTTCCCAAAACCAGCACGGGGTGAGCTTGCAAATGTCTTGATCGTGGCTGGGTCGTATGGAATTCTCACAGCGTCTACATTGAACGTATAATCTTTTGATTTTGTATAGATCAGGATCGTGTCATGCTTGCGATTATAGGCAGAGCGTATTGGCGAAGGACCGTGATAAACCCATACGATCTCATTCATGAGACGATCAGGACCAAAGATCTCATCAAGCAGTATGCGGGCGTAAGCTGAAGCATGCCAGTCGAGGTGCAGATATAAAGAGCCTGTCGGTGCAAGTAAACGCCACATCATCTCCAGACGGGGGTAGAGCATGTCGAGGTACTCCCCCCCATCTTTCCAGCGATCTTGATAACTCTTTACGGTCTTCCACTCGTCGGGTTTTCGTGAGTCCTCATTTGCCCCAATCCGTGCTTTGTAGGCCTTGCCGGTAAGAAAAGGTGGATCAGCATAGATGAGATTGATTTTGCCTTCGTAGCGCGGAAGCAGCGCGTGCATGGCGGGCAGATTATCACCCAGGATCAACCGACCCTGGAACTCGGTTCCTGGCTGAGTGTGAGGGGGGTAAACCTCAGACCATACATTTAGATCAGCAACCTTGACGGGGGAGGATTTTCTCTGATCCCAGGTTAGTCTGGCAAACGGCTCCCGTCTTTGCGCTTTGCTCATCCAAGATTACCCTGTAGTACTTTGAAACATTGCTGCGATGATATCCCCCAGGTTCGGTGAACCATTTACCTCTAATTCATAGCGGACTCGTGTAGAGGGTATGTCTAATTTAAGCAGCTTACCCAGGTCGATTGGTGTCCCGATCAGCACAAGATCTGCGCTCGAAGCATTAATCGTCTGTTCAAGCTCTGCCATTTGTTCTTCACCATAACCCATAGCGGGTAAAACATCGCCCGTCGTTGGATATTTCTCGTATATTCTCTGGATGCTGCCAACGGCAAAAGGCCTGGGGTCAATAATATTTGCAGCGCCAAAGCGGTTCGCCGCCACCCAACCAGCACCGTAAGCCATCTCGCCATGCGTTAATGTCGGTCCATCCTCGACAACGAGCACATTGGCACCGCGGATCTCATCCGGATCATCAACGGTGATAGGGGAGGCAGCTTCAATAATTTGAGCTTGCGGGTTAAGAGCGCTCACGTTCTCCCGAACCTGTCGAATACCTTCCGGATCTGCCGTATCAACTTTGTTAATCACGATCACATCGGCGGCGATTACGTTCGTCTCTCCAGGGTGATAGGTAATTTCATGGCCAGGACGATGAGGGTCAACAACAACGATGTGCAAATTGCTCTTGTAGAAGCAGAGGTCGTTATTTCCGCCATCCCAGAGAATGACGTCGGCATCTTCTTCAGCCTGCTCAAGGATTTTCGCATAGTCAACGCCGGCATATACAATTACCCCGCGTGAGATATGGGGTTCGTACTCCTCTCTCTCCTCAATCGTGCATTCATGTCGATCGAGGTCCTCAAGTTTAGAAAAGCGTTGAACAGCCTGTTTCTCAAGGTCTCCATAGGGCATGGGATGTCGGATTGCGGCAACTTTCAAGCCCATCGATATGTGCTTGTCCGCAACATAGCGACTTGTTTGGCTCTTCCCGCTACCGGTTCTCGCAGCGCAGACGGAGACAACCGGTTTCTTAGACGGAATTTGTGTGGTTCCAGTGCCCATTAATCGATAATCAGCGCCACTGGCAAGGACGCGTGAGGCGATGTGCATGACATACTCATGCGATACATCGCTGTAGGCAAAGACGACTTGATCGATATGACGTTCACGAATCAGGGTCTCAAGTTCATCTTCAGGATGAATCGGAATGCCCTGGGGGTAGAGGCTACCGGCCAATGAGGCTGGATACGTGCGCCCTTCAATATTAGGGATTTGCGTTGCCGTGAAAGCAACGACTTCATAAGCTTCATTGTCACGGAAATAGACATTGAAGTTGTGAAAATCACGACCTGCAGCACCCATTATCAGGATACGTTGAGCTGGCATATGCTTGGGTTGGCTCCTTTACTCCATAGAATGCTTTTGAAGTTACATGACATCAGGTGCTTCAATGCCAAGTAATCGTAATGCGTTGGCGAGAGTCTGTTTGGCTGCTGCGGTTATCCGTAAACGCGCATCGCGTATGTCCTCCGTGTCGGCCTGGAGAACGCGGACTGCATGATAAAACAAGTGAAATGCTTTCGCTAAGTTATATGCATAAGTTGCCAGGTGAAGCGGCTTATATTCTTCTGCAGCTTTTTGAACTAATTGTGGGAACCTGGAGATCAAGTCGATCAACTCTATCTCGGTCGGATCCAGCTTGTATTCGAATGATGCCTTGGCAGGTATTTGACCGACATTGCGCAGGATGCTATTGGCGCGGACATGCGCGTTCTGAATGTAAGGTGCAGTTTGACCATCAAAGCTGAGTGCCGAATCTAAGTCAAAAACAATATCCTTGTTGTTATCCACCGCCAGCATACTGTAGATGAGTGCACCTAGCCCGATGCTCACTGCCACTTCGCTTCTTAGGGCTTCATTGATATTTGGATTTTTCTCGGCGATGATCGCTTCAGCTCGGCGAATGGCTTCGTTATAAACATCCATGAATAGGATGACATTGCCTTGACGAGCAGACATAGCACCATCTGGAAGTGTTACAAATCCATAGGCAAGGTGGTAGCACTTCTCTGCTTGTGGAAACCCCCAAAGTTCAAGAATTTTGAATGCTTGTTGAAAATGCAGACTCTGGCGAACATCAACGACATAGACAGATCGATCAACTTTATACTGCTCAAATTTTTGTTTTGCTAGGGCCAGGTCTTTCGTAAGGTAGAGGCTGGTACCATCACTCCGGAGGATTACAGCAGTCCTATAATGTTCTTTATCAAGTCCGAGGCGCTCATCGATCGGGATGATGACCGGTTCATCCGGCCGGCCATCTACTGCAATATCAAGTTTTATTAATTCTTCGACAATCTGCTTCGCTGGCTCATCGACCTCGCTCTCGAAAAAGTACACATCGATCTTAATCCCAAGTATTTTCAGGATGTCTTCTAATTCATCAAGGCTCCATTGTCGAGTCGTGAGCCAAAGTTTATGAATGTTTTCATCCCCTTGATCCCATTTTTGAAGTAGGCTCCGTCTTTCATTATCAAATTGCTTTCGACGGTCATGATCATCTTGGGTATCCTCATCCGTCTCGCGCAAAAGTGCATTGGCTTCAGTATAAATTTTTGCTAGCCACTGACCCCGTTCATGCACGCCCTCTGGCTCTTGTCCCTCATAAAATTTTAAGTATCCCCATAGACAGGTGATAACTCCCAATCCGATGTCACCAGGATAGGAAGCACGGATGGTAGGGAATCCGGCATATTCAACGATTCTCGCTAGCGCTTCGCCAAGTACGGCATTGCGTGTATGTCCAATATGAAAGGAGTGATGTGTATTGGGTTGGGCGTACTCCACCATCACTCGGTCTTGCTTTTTCTCCCCTCGCCCGAAATTCTGTCCGAGGGAAAGGACGAGATCAGTGACAACTTTGGCATATCGAGAGGATGGGATTGTGACATTAATATAGCCACGGACGGCCTCGCAGGAGGCAAAATCTGAGGATAATTTCAAGCTCTCAACGAGAAGCTGGGCGATTTTCTGCGCCTGCGCGGGCACATTTATTTCTGCCCCTGCCCGTGCTTCGGCTGCCGCAATTTGAAAGCATACTGCTGTCCCGTAGCCCCAATCACCTTGGAAAGGTGTTGGGATCCATTCAATGCTCTCCGGAGGAGGGAGTTTGGCAGTTTTGATCGCCTCGTTTATTTGCACTGATACGGCTGCTAGTTCCCGATCAAACATGTTTAGACCTTGAGAAAGGTGATTATAGCATGCGGAAATATATGGAAGAATAAAGCGGCGTATGCATCCATACGCCGCTGAGATCGTTCTGGAAAAAGGTCTTAACTTTTATGAACTAGGATTTCTCCATCTTGTTGAGCTGCTTCATCAATCGGCTCTTACGACGAGAAGCATTGCGCTTGTGAATGACACCCCTAGAAGCCGCCTTGTCAAGCTCGCTAATTGCAAGCATCACGGCTGCTCGTGAATCTTCTTGCGATTCTTGTGATATGGCTGAACGCGCTCTTTTTATATAGCTGCGCGCACGTGTGCGCCATACCTGATTTCGAGTTCGCCGCTTAAGATTTTGTCTAATTCGTTTCTTTGCAGATGCTGTATTCGCCAAAATAGCCTCCTTCAGGCGATATTCATACGTCGTTGGATTGTATCGTAGTGCTGGATATATGTCTAGATTTGAGGATCGGGGTCTCGTAGGGGACTATTTAGGTATGTGGTTCTTCAGGCAGAGAGAATTTGAATACACTTCCACCATTATCATTATGGTCTACCCACAGTTTTCCGCCATGAGCCTCTACCGCAAGTTTGGCGAATGCCAATCCTAAACCTGTCCCTCTACGCCGTCCGGTCTTGCCCGGAATTTGAATATACCGCTCAAATATCTTCTCCCGGAATTCAGGAGGAATACCTGGACCGGTATCAGAAACCCAAAATGTTACTTCTTGATTGGCTTGTGAGAAGCCGAGTTCGATGATGCCCCCCACTGGGGTAAATTTGAGTGCATTGTCAATGAGATTTGCCAGGACACGTTGAATTTTCTCCCGATCAAATTTGGCAGTGACTCGGGCTTCTTCGTACTCAGGCTTAAGGATGATTCCAATTGTGTTTGCCTCTAGTTGAAAGCGTTCCTGCAACTCCACCATAAAGGGCTTTATTAACACTTTTTCTGTTGAGATTTTTAGCTTTCCAGACTCAAGTCTAGCGATATCCAGGAGCGAGTTAACCAGGCCAAGCATTTGATTTACGCTTCGATCAGAGACGGCCAAAGCTTGCTCCATTGCCGAAGTATGGGATACAGGTTCAAGTTCTCTGCGCATTAGCACCAGGCTGTTTAAGATAGCCGTTAAAGGACTTCTCAGGTCGTGAACAATCATTTCCGTAAGTTGTTCGCGAGTCTCCTCGACTTCCTTTTCTTCAGTTATATCTCTAAGACTGATAAGCCACCCTATCAATTGATTTTCGGTGTCGTAAACGGGAGCATCAATGCGGAAATAGGTCTTGCCCGGATCGGCTGTACTATTGAAGGTTGCAGTACCAGCGAGCTGAGCTTGTCCTTGCTTTAAAGAATCAACAAGCTGGTCTAGTTCTTGTGGTGAATATCCCAATCTCGATGGTAGTTCAAACTTGGGTTCATTCAGGAATTGCTGCAACAGCTCTGCTGCGGTGATACCAATCATCGCCTCCATTTGCCGATTGGCCATTGTGATGATG
>JBFFQB010000063.1:0-19570 GCA_041573795.1 Anaerolineales bacterium | reverse complement strand
GGTGTATTTCCAGGATGGTACCGCTTGATTCAGCGCTCCTCCCAATCTGGAACCGGTTCGGAAACACTCCAGAGGAAGGCGAAGGTGCCGGTTTTGCCCAGATGGCTGAAGCGCTTTTGCAGCTCCTTGGATCGTTTCGCATAATCCAGGCCATCAAGAGAGCGTAGATAGGCGTGAAAGGAACCGTGTTCGTCCCGCAATGCCTGCATGGCACGCGCATTCTTGATCGTGGCCTCGATCTTACGCCCGTTACGCACGATGCCCGTGTCGCTCAACAAACGCTCAAGATCATCGTCATCGAAGGCTGCGATGGCATCTATGTCAAAGCCGGCGAAGGCTTTGCGGAAGTTCGGCCATTTGTTTTCAATGACCTGCCAGCTAAAGCCTGAGCGAAAGACGGATTTGGTAATTTCCTCCAGGTAGCCGTCGTCATTTTCTGGTTTGATCTGTGGCGGGGGTTGACCTTTAGGCATGCTCCACTCTCCCTTGGGTGTATCTAGGTTATATCACCTCGCTCGCGAGAGTGGAGCAGCCTGCTTCGTGGGTTATGGCCAGGGGATGGTTACAGCGGTTGAATACCCCAGCTTATTAAAGACCCGCAAGGTGCCGTAAGAGTTGGTCGAACACGAGGTTGGGTCGGTGATCGTATAGGAGGTATTGGTTGTGCTGAACACCATGTCCCAGGGGTATGCGCCCAGGCAAACCCGCGCTTCAATCAAATAACCCAGGTCAACCGATGGTGGAGCAGCATTCCAACTGACGGTGACCTTATCGCCATTGCGATTGGCACTCACTCCGCCTGGCGCTGGAACTGCCGCGTTGGTAAATAGCGCCGGGTAGACAACATTAATCGTTTCGATATCCACATTGAGCTCAACGGCCGAAGCCGTGATCCAGCATGTCCAGGTTGTGTCGTGTGGGGTTACCCAGAGCCACTGCCGGGTACCATTGGCACCCTTGACCTCGGCCGTATCGCCCTCTGACAAGCCCCATGCATAAAGGTACTGCTTGTCCGGGCCGTAGCGGCAGTTGATGCTGCCTAGAGCGGTGGCGATGGCTGCCTCAGGTGTCTCCGTGGCTGTCGGGGTAGGACTGTCTGCCGGCGTAGGTGTTTCTGTGATTGTCGGCGACGGGCTTGGACTGGGAGTATTTGTCGCGCTTGGCTCTACAGTTGGGCTGGGTGTTGCGCTGGGCTCAGGCGTCTCCGTTGGAGGCACTGTCGTAGGTGTTGGTGGCACGGAGGTTGGCGTCGGGGCAGGTTGAGCAGCGGAACACCCAGAGAGCAGAATCATGAGAAGAACCGGAATGAAAACACGCTTCAACCTACCAGGCATTGAAGGCTCCTTTACTACACATAGTAAATATTTGACTTTTGAGAGCCTAAATGTACTTCATGGAGGTATTTTGGCGCAATAGTGAAAAACTCCTTGAAACAGGAAGGGCAAATATGGTGGCTGATAATGAGGACTGCTTTCAACGATTAACCGGGAACAGACCTGGAAATTGTGGCGTTCAGCCTCGTGCTTGGCAGCGAGATTGTGGCTGATAGGGATCCCAATTTGCACCGGCATTTCACAGGGAACAAAATATGGCATCCTATATACTTTAATTGTCGGGTATCATCAAGTTGGCGCATGGAGGACCAAGTCATGTCTGTAGATTCGGGAAACAGGCCAGCTTCGACCTGGCAATCCTTAAATCAAACGATCGCGCCCTATGCGACTTCGGATCGGGGTAAGGCGGTGCAGCAAATCTTTGAAACCTTCTTGCCTTACCTTTTATTATGGGTGTTGATGATAGTCACAGTGGAGCAGGGTTTGCCTTACTTGTTTACCCTGGCGCTGATCGTGATTGCTGCCGGCTTCCAGGTACGGATCTTCATCCTCTTCCATGATGCCGGTCACGGCTCCTTTTTTAAGTCCCGACGTGCCAACCGGATCCTGGGTTATATCTCTGGGATCCTGACCTTTACGCCCTACGAACAATGGACCAGTTCACATGCGCGTCACCACGCTACGGTGGGAGATCTTGACCGGCGTGGACTGGGAGACGTGTGGACGATGACCGTGGAGGAATATCAAGCGGCCCCGTGGTGGCGGCGAGCGTATTATCGTGTCTATCGCCACCCCCTCATGATGCTGGGATTCGGCCCAGGGATTGTGTTTTTAATTGGCAATCGTTTCACCCAGAAGCACTCAGATGAGCGGGGGCGGCGCAGTGTCCGTATAACCAATCTGGTGATACTGCTGATCCTGATCTTGGCTTATTTCACGATTGGCCTGAAGACCTATCTAATCATCCAGTTGCCCATCATGCTCATTGCCGGGGCGATCGGGATATGGCTTTTCTATGTGCAACACCAATATGAGGGCGTATACTGGGCGCGCCATGAAGCCTGGGATCCTTTGCGGGCAGCACTGGAGGGAAGCTCCTACTACAAACTTCCAAAGCCGCTGCAGTGGATAACGGGAAGTATTGGTCTCCACCACATCCACCATGTACAACCCAAAATACCCAACTACCACCTTCAACGTTGTCAGGATGAAGTTGAAACCTTCCAGCGCGTGAAACCGCTCACGCTGCGTGCCAGCGCCTGGTCGCTCTCACATCACTTGTGGGACGAGAAAGGTGGGCGATTGGTAGGTTTTCGGGCGTTGAAACAAGGACTTGAGGGTGCATCTGGCTGATGGCGAGCCGGTGCGTGCAAACGAGAGCATCAGGACAAGAGGCTCACCAGGAGGTGAGCCTCTATTTTTTCGCTTACCTTGCACTTCAGGGCACTATCACATCCCATTGCCCGGTTGAGCCCAGCAGGGAGTCCAACGCAAGCAGGCTGGATTCTAGCTCATCCAGTACAGATTCAATTTCATCCAAATTCACGGGGGCAGGATCGGATAGCTGCTGCGAATCCGCCAATGATTGTGTTGGGATCGGCTGAATTTCGACTTTTCCGTCGACTCCAGGGGTAATGGGAACAGTAGGGGAGGCACTTGGGGTGGAAAGAAGGTTCTTCGACCGCTGCTCCTGGCCCCATCGATCGAGCTGAGTGCAGCCGCTCGCCACGACTGCACTCAAACCTAGCGCTAGTAGCAAAATGCTTGGGCTATTTTGGTGCATTAGCCTACGGGCTTAGCTGTTTGCTTCACGCGAGGGGACATAACTATTGCGCAATTCCCTGGCTAACTCGATGATCTCGCGCACGATTGCGCGGGCCGAGCGCAAGGATTCGCGCGCAGACGCGAGTGCATCTCGGCCGGATTTACAGGTTTCAAGCGCCTGTTCCCGATCTTTCACCTTCCCCCCGCCGTTGTAGCCAGCATGCTCAGTTAGGATCTCTGCGGCTCTTGCATGGAATGCCTCCGCCTGATCCACGGCGGCATAGAGTCCAGGCATCAGGGCTTCCATGGCGGAGGTATCGAGACCAAGCTCAGCAGCCTTGGCCAGTAGTCCCTCAATGCGGTTTATTGTGTTATTCGCCCGGCCAATATTGCCATCCTGAACGTCGTACCATTCATTTAATTTCTCCAAGCAGGCTTCAAGACGCTCGTCAATCTTCTCGCCATGTCGTTCAGGGATCGGATCATCGCCTTCATCGGCATATGCGGTCCCGACGCCGACAAAGCCCGAAAGTAGGAAGCTCGCCACCAGGGTGGCACTGATGAGCGTGATCCAGCGAGAGGGTCGGTCTGTAATTTTCAACATGAGATTCCTCCTTAGAATCTTTTCAGGCTTAGGATGCCCTCTGCCGGTAAGGTGCGGTTTACCGAGATGTTAAAACCCTGCAAAATCCATCCTGAATTTCTATCTTTCCCCTGGGCATTCCCCCGCAGGTTCGAACCCAGCTTGAAGCAGCTATGGTAAGAGCCCGGATCTCTTCTTAATTACCGAAACTGTTTGTATACTTAGCGTAGCGATGGGATGAGAGCAACGCATGCCGACCGTAAAGCATCAGAATGGCGCCCTAGCGATCGAAGAAAATATGACTTGGGGCCGGCGCAGCCTATTTATTTTCCTGGGGTTCTTTCCACTGCTGGCTCCCTATGAGCTGCTGCTTCGTCCTGGCTGGACCTCTTTTGCCAATCTACCCTTCCTTTTCTCTCTGGGGATATCACTTGGCGCGACCATGCTCAGTGCTTTTCTTTTCTTCATCGCCTTCGCCGGGCTCTCAACACTCATGGTTTTCGATCCCCATGCGAGCACGTTCACCTTCCGACACCACGCACCCATCGTACCCCTTCAGCGCGAATTACTTAGTTTTGATAGCATCCAAGCAGTCGATTTAGACAAGCATGATTGGTCGGATGGTGAGCCGACATACAGCATACGCGTGCATATCGAGGATGGTCGCACGTTTAAATCATCCAGCTTTACTTCCTTGGAGCAGGCGACTTCCACCTGCCGTCAAGTTGAGGAGTTACTAAACTCATGAGTGGGCGATTCACCTTTGCGGCTCAATAACGAACAGCTATGACGCATATGCCGGGGCCTGTATCGATTCTGAAATGTGTGTGCTAGGAGGCCAATAACAATCGCATAACCCTTTGACTTCATCTCAGCCCATGCCAAACCGATATAGTTGCTTTCGGTTTTGATTTTTATAGGAAGAAAGGGAAAAGATGAAATCCTCCCGTCCTAAACCAAACATTCCAGATCCAGCCGATATTTTCATCCAGACTACGGAGACGTTGGTCACAGGCTATGAGCGCATGAGCCGCAAAGAGCCGCTGCGAGTAAAAGATTCTCCCCCCCGTCGTGTCCGCTCGGCTGTAAAACGTTCAGGCGCAGGCGAACATATCTTCCTGCTCTTACTCAGTTTCGCTGCTTCCGTGGCACTCACAAGGCTATTTTTAGAGCTTTCAGGCTATCCGCAGATCGGCAATGCCGAATTACACATCGCCCACGTACTCTGGGGGGGATTGTTAATTTTCATCGGATCTCTGCTTCCGTTAATCATCGGCAATCCCTGGGTATTTCCGATGACTGCAATACTTTCTGGAATAGGTATGGGGTTGTTCATTGATGAAGTGGGGAAATTCATCACGCAGTCGAATGATTATTTCTTCCCTGCCGCAGCGCCGATCATCTATGTTGTCTTCTTGCTCACCGCCTGGCTCTATCTTCGAATCCGTCGGCCTGCGTCACGCGATCCGCGTGCGGTGATGTATCGGGTGCTGGAAGGGTTAGCGGAGGTCCTGGATCGGGATCTGGATCCACATGAGCGCAACTACCTCTCGGCGCAAGTCGATTTTGTGGAGCAGCACTCGTCGGATTCTGATCTGGGTCGCCTGGCGAGTACCCTTAAAGCTTTCCTGTCAGGACCCGACTTATCCACGATCGAGCCGGTCTCCACGTTCCTACAACGTTGGCGGGAAAATAGGGATCGATTCTTAGATCGGTTTATCCCGCGTCGGGTCCACCTGGTGCTATCAAGTTTGGGATTGGCCGTGCTGGGTTTTTTCGCTATCCGCATCCCCCTGCGATTGTTCTTCTTGCGAGAACAACCTGACCAGCTTGGTGCCTTCGTCGCAGCGATCCTTGATCGAGGGGTTGTGCGGGTAAGTTCCTCGCCGCAATTCTTCACCACCTGGCTCGGTCTCGAAGGGGGTATCGGTCTTGCGCTGGCGGCAGCGGCAATCCTGCTGCTGTTCGTAGAGGACGAGCGCGGCTTATTCATGGGACAGCGCTCGCTGGCGCTCTATGTGGCCATCGTGAACATCTTTGTCTTCTACTTCCATCAGTTTTCCATCATTCCCTTTGTCCTCTTCCAGTTCCTTATGCTCTGGGTGCTCAAGAGCTATCGTTTGCGAGGATTCTGTTCGCAGGGATAACTCCCCGATTATGGTGTACGGGGCGTTACTCCTGCTAAGTGCTGTAGGCTGCAATCGGTGTGGCCTGTGCGTAATCACATCGATAGTACCTGCCGAAAGAGAGGCCAGCTGTGCTCCCATTGTGAGTTTCCCCATCTGCTACGTTATGCGAGAATAGACGGGATGAATCGGCATCCACGCAAGGAGAAGCTGCTATGACGACCTTCGATCCAACTTACCGCCTCACTCCGAGTGAGATCATTTTTCTTAAAGGGGACCAATTTGTCAAAACTGCCCGTCTTGGATTCAGACTATTGGACAGTGAAACCAAGGTGAGCACGCAGGATCTTGCTCGTGCGGTTCTCTCCGGTGCGTTTCTGGCAATGGAGGCAGCAGGAGAATTTCGGCTGGAAGTTGAGGAATACAAGCGACTGATCGGAAAGGGTCGTAGACTCAAAGTCACGTTGCTCAGTGAGACAACAGCATTTCCAAGCCCAAGTCTGGAAGCCGTGTTAACAGAGATTTGCAGGTTCCAGGAGAATTCGAAAGATGGCGCCAACGTGAAGGATATGGTTTGGGCTTCTTTAGGCAAAGATGACAGCCAACCCTGGAATAAAATGCTGAATAGTATTCCGCCGCATATCGCTGAACGAGGATTACTGGAAACCGTTCAAGAAAAAAAATTAAAGATCTTCACAGTGACGAATTATACGGTGCCAGAATCGACCCGCTCCCTGGCAGACGCAGGACCAGTTTCCGAATTAAAGGCACTTCTTTCCAACTGTGAAACCGAGCGGCCAGAACTCTGGAAACAAATGAAGAAGGAAATTGATCAGGGTATCAAAGCCAGGGAGCTTGATGATGACTATGACTAGGCTTCTCAGCAATTGAATGCTCTGTGCCCCTTCTTCAAGTAAGGCAAGAGCGAAGAAAGCCCCCATGAATGGGGGCTTTCGACGTCTGAAACGGGCGGGTTTGCGGATCACTCCACGATGACAAGATCCCCCGCGCTGCGGCCGAAGACCTCGGGGAAGTACATTTCCTCAGCCTTAGCCGGCGGCACTACGAAGGTGCCGGGCGTGGTTGCTCGGGCAACGTAGGTGTAATTGTAGACACCATCCCAGAGCAGGGAGGTGAAGGCTTCCGCACGTTCATCGCGCATATTTTGATGCTCATACCAGGTCCACCACCACCACCAACCATAGCGATATTCAGAGCTGCTCGGATCTTGCGGAACGGCGCCTGATACGGCCAACGCCGGGTTGATGATCTCGAGTCCAGCCGGTAGCGGATCGATCAACGCAACGTGGTAGCGGCGACTATCGGCCACCATTGTGATGCGCACACGCACGCGCGCCCCGGCTTTCACGTGCCAGACACCCTCTTCGTCCATGAATACATCTTCGGGATCATCGACGGCTTCATACTCGCGTTGCACCACAAAGCCCATGTCAACCGGTGGAAGCTTAAGATCGGTGGGGGCATAGCGCAGACCCAGGCGATAGTACAGACGGCCTTCGCCTTGTTTGCTGATGATCAAGTCCTGCGTACCGGCGGTAGCATCGACGAGGTAGTTCATGGGGATTTCGGTCAGGTGCCGCTCGGTCGAATAGCCCTCGTATTCATGCCCGGCAGCATAGGTATCTCCAAGCCAGATGCGGGCCACGAAGTCGGGTGTTTGGCCTTCAAAGGTGTTGAAGTAGCGATCGAGCGCCAGGAGGACGAAGACGTTCTCCTGGGTGTTGCCCCAGTGCCCGCGTTTTCGATGGGCGAGCAAACCGGTTACCAGCTTGGGGATCACATCGTTATCGGGATCGTCGAGGATCAGCGTGTCGAGCAGGATGCCGTCGGTGCGACGATTCGATCGGAGCATGAGGTAATCTTGTTCATTGAAGTCGCTGATGAAGTTTGCGGCGCCGGCCGTCTCGACCACGCGGTTGGCGATATAACGCTGGATCGTCGCAACCTCGCTGGCGGAGCTGGAATCATCCAGCATTGTCTGCCACAGCCAGCCGATCCCATCCAGCGAGTGCCGCTCGATCTCGACTTCATTGAACAGGTTACGGGCTTTTGCTGTGTCGCGGTCGCCCATCAGATTGCGCACGTACACGGCGTAAGAGCTCAAGAACCGGCGGGTGTATTCGCTGTACCAGTGTGGGTAGTAGCTTTCGATATCACGCAGGTAGGAGAGTACGCTGCCGCGCATCTGCTGCGGGACGTCGTACCCCTTCCTCTCTGCGCGGGCCAGCGCATGTGCGACGTGGATGGTGTTGAAGGGGATGGATTCCTGACCCCGACGCCAGTAGGGGAAGCCGCCATCCCAGTTTTGTAATTGACTTAAACGCTCCATGTCACGCACGACGGCTGCTTCGATTTCTGCTGCGGGGGGTAATCCCTCGGCTTCGAACGCCGTGAGCACATCCCGCAGGGCAGCGATACCCAGGACGCGCGAGGCCAACTGCTCGGAGCATTCAAACGGATAGGCCATCAGATATAGCACAGCATCTGTAAGGGCTTGCACGGCAGTGGATGAAGTCTGAATCTCCAACCCACCATATTGCGGGAAAACGCCCTCGGGTTGTGCGATCGGTTGTGCGATGGCGCCTTCATCGATCACGCCATAGGTGGCGAAGGCTTCCGTTGTGGCCGGTGTGTATACGGGCAATTCGCCCGAAGCTGCGTCGGCGAAATCGCCGGATACTGCGGCGATCTGGTAGCGTGCGGTTCCAGCCCGATCCGTTTGGGCAGGGAAGCGCACTTCGACACGATTGTGGGCAGGCACTTCAACGCGCAAGCCCACATCCTGGGTGAGGATCAGGTTTCCGCTCTCGATCGCAACATCAACCGTCATGGCCTCATCGGTCTGGTTCTGCAGCACGACAGGAAGTTCAAAGGCGTCTCCAAAGTTCAGGAAACGAGGGGCTGAGGGCCGGACCATCAGCGGCAGACGGGCGGTAAGGTTGGCTTCTCCCGATCCGAACTGAGAACCCTTCGCATCCACGGCTACGACCATGATGCGGTAGCGGGTGAGATTATCGGGCACCTTCACCTGCACGGAGGCACGACCATCTTGATCTGTTGTAACCTCAGGGGCGAAGGTTGCCAGTGGGTTGAAATCACTGCGGATGCGGATTGGGGTCGCTCCTGGTTGCTCTTCCGCCTTGGCCAGGCCGAGCGCCTCCTCCGCCGGAGCTGCCGCTGGGGCTTCCATGGCCAGATCGGCTTCACCCTCAGCGAAGCTGCGCAGCCCGGCCGTCGCCTGCGCCTCCATGTCGCCTCCCCCTCCCATGCCACCAACCAGTGCCAGTGGATCAACAAGGATGAGGCTGGCGCGGGTGTAATGACTGCTGACATCGCCGTAGCGGTATTGATAGAAAATCGAGATTGGATCGGTGAGTTGGTAGTTGGTCAAGGCTAAGATGGCCTCATCCACCACGACCACGGCCAGCTCTGCATTTGAGACCGCACGACCTTGCGCGTCGGTCAGGCGCACATCAAGAGTGGTTTGACCTCCGGGTTCGATCGCCGTTTCTCGCGGGTCCAGTTTTAAGTCCAGGGTTCGTTGGATCGGAGGGATGCTCAGGTTCAATTGACCGACAGCATACGCTGGCCGAGGGGGGACATCCTCCAACGCTTCGCCCTGGTCATCGGTCCGTTGCGCGGCGCCTACGACATCTACCTGGATGTTCAGATTGGGGATGTGCTTCGCCTCGATCGGGATCTCTAGAGTGATTGTGGCATCATCGATGACGAAGCGCTCGGTGTAGAGAATGCCGCTACGGCTGACGGTTAACAGCCCTTCGGCGGGTGTGAACGGTGGTTGCACCAGGATCTGGGCTACGTCACCAGGTTGGTAGGTTTCCTTGTCGGGAATGAGCGTAACCGTTTCCTGTTCAACCTCACGCGCCGGTGGCTGCTGTCCGCCGCTTACCCAGCGGGTCATCTGGCTCTGGTTCAGCCTTCCCTCACTATCGGAGATCGTGGCGGTGATCTGGTAGCGACCTCCCAACGGCGTCTCGAAGGTACAGGTCACCGGCTCCGTTTCAGATCCGACGATGCACTCCTGCACATCCGCCGCAACTTCTTGCCAGCGCCCTTCAAGGATTTTCCACTCCAGGCGGGCGGCTTCAACGCGGATTCGTCGATCAACGACCGGCTCGCCGTCCAGATCGGTCACGATGAGGTCGATATCTAACGGATCACCCTGTTCGACAAAGTAGCGTTCGCTCCGCATGCCGACGTAGAGATCGGCGGGGTGAACCAACAAACTGGTTGTGCTCGTCCAGGCCTGACGGTTGACGTCATATACCGTGGCTGAGGCGAGTAAGCTATGTGGTTGTGGACTCGGTTGTTCACCGAAATCGATCCGCAGGAAGTGCTCCCCGGCTGCATCGGTCACGCCTTCAAAGGTTTCCACCTGTGTTTGTCCACCAAATTCACCCCCGTAATAGTAATCATCAAACCACCACCAGGGAGTCCAGCGACCAAAGGTGAAATCTGGCCAATCTGGCGGATGATAGCTGCTAGGAGAGGAGGAAACATTCCAGACCACGTCTGCGTTTGGCAGCGGGTCACCGGCATAGTACTGCGCCTTCACGGCCGTGATGGCGTGTTCACCGACGAAATATGGGCCGGTCGTCTCGTTGCGCGCCGTAACTTCAAATTCGGGTCGACGAAACTCTTGAATTTGGAAGTTGTGGTAGTACTGGTTTCCGCTCAGGTTCGTCAACGGACCCTGGGCGTAGAGGTAGAGTTGGGCATAGCCCAGATTGGTGTGATCAGGCAGGTCGAAGACGAAGTCAAAACCACCCAGCGCGTTGACATCCGCTTCTCCACTTCCAAGCTCATTGCCCTGCGGGCCGATGATCTGGTAGGAGACGGAGTTCACCGCGCTGCGGATTAGCTCGACATCACCATTTTGCCCGGCACCGATGCGTCGCAGCCAGCCTTTGACATGCACTTCCTCGCCTGGCTTGTACATGCTGCGATCGTCAAAAACGTACCAGCGCAGCTCATCAGGTGGGAAACGCCGCACCCAGTTGCTCTCCCCCCAGTAGTAGAGCGAAGGCGGCAGGAGCGCTTTGTCCGCACCTTGTACCGCAACCAGGTAGGGTGAGCCACCGGCAGGGATGGGGAAGCGGACCAGGCCGTCTTCACCGGTCGTGTAGGTTTCACCCTGAGGGCCGGCTTCGATGCGCACACCGTCCAGAGGGGAACCGTCGGATAAGCTGTTGGCCCAAACCACCATTTCGCTGTGGTCGACGAAGGCGTCCACCGCCATCTGGGTCACCTGCACCCAGGCATGGACGGTCTCCCAATAGCGATCCTCCTCAAGGAGACCCCGCGTCGGTTTTGCGATCACGATGAAGTGGCCAAAATCGCCATCCATATGGGGTGTGAGGTCGATATTTACCTCTGTCAACGCATCGTTGGGAAGTTCCAAGCGTTCCTGATCATTTCTCACAAGCCGACCTGGCGGGGTTGGAGGTTTATCGGTGCGTTGGAATTCGTACATATACTCGAGGAATTCTGGCCAATCGGATGGTTGGACAGCATAGATTTCCACATCCAGGGAGTTGTAATTGATGGCATACAGGGAGAGCGCCGGCTTGGGGGCGGCCGGATCAACCGTCACGAAGATCTCGTTGGGTCCAATGAGGACCGGCTCTGCAGGTCCGATGCGAAAACGCAGGCGTTCATCCCGCCCCAGTTTTTGGCCAAAGATATCCTGGATATTTGCGTCTACAGTAACCCAGTACGTGGTGCGTCCCTGCGTTGCACCCCTGATCGAGATGTTGTCGCCATAGATATTGATGCTGGCACCGGGTAGCTCGGGGTCAATGCGCAGCATGCCTTCTTTAAAGGCCGCCGGGTCGAGCGGGTTGTTGAATTCAATGAAAAGCGGTGAAAGGGGCTGGCACTCATCGCCATACCAGGCACATCCATGACTGTCGATCTTTAGCGGTGCGTAAGTTTGAAAACCAAAGCTCTGGGCGCTCTCCGTGAGCAGCGGTCCTTCTGCCGAGGGGGTGCCGGGACCAATGTTGATCCCGATATAGGAATCCTTGGGCAGGTCTTGCGTTGCTTTAAAAACCAACCAGCGTGAGTCATGGGCGTTTTTCACATAGGACTTGACAATCTCATCCGCGTCGATCTCTTCCTGGCTAGCCATTTTGATCGAGACGGGTTGACCATCGGCGCTCATTTCGATCGTCTCGAAGACAGCCTGTGGATCGATGCGCTGATTGAAAGAAACAAAGATAAGCGGGTCGAGTGGTTGCGGTGAATGTGAGGGGTAATAGTTGTCAAGCGTAACCGTGGGGGTTGTGAAGGTAAATTCGATCGTCTCTGCAAGTACGCCACCTGTAGCCGACTCTACACCAGCGGGGATCGTGACGGTGTAGGCCGTGGCCATAGGCAGCCGGTCGATCAGGGCCGAATCGGCCTGGAAATTCAACGTCTTCGTACCCAGCCAGCGCCAGGTTCCGGGGATGGCTGGATCGATCTGCACAGGAACATCTGCCTCAGATAGCTGCTGCAGCGTGCCAATTGCAACCATGGGCTGGTTGAAGGTCACATTCACAAATGGCGCGATAGGAATCTCACCCTCGGGGGAGAAGCGCAGCACTTCCAGCGGTCCAGGTTCAACCGGCTGCAAGCCGCCTGCAGTTAGCGGGGGTGGGAAGACATCTTCGATCGTCTCGCCGGTCAAAGGCGGCGGGATCACATCCTCAGGCAGACGGAAATCTTGCTCATCTCCCGGATCGCGGAGCAAATCTGGCAAGCGTGCCAGAATGGTAAACAATTCTTGCTCGGATAAGGGTTCCCCAGTCGCCAGGGGCAGGGGTTGAATCAGCTCGGGTTGATCTGAGCCCTCGCTAAGGGTAAAGCCCAGACCGCCTTCGCCAGTGGGCTGTCCGGGAATCTCGCCAACCACCCCGCCCGGTGTGTCGATCGGGATTGTGATCGGCGTACCAGGGCCCTGGAACAGGCCCAGGAACTCAACGGCGGCATAGACGAGAATCGCCGCGATCAGCAAAAAACCGCCGAGCAAGAGCAACCAGCGATATCGACTTAAAAACGTTTTCATGGCCGTGACCTTCCTTTTCCATACGCGGATAGGCGTGGCATAGCATCCACTATAGGTATAGACGCCAAACTCCGCCAGCCGGTTCCCGTATTTAGAGCAGGTTGTGCATATGAGTATTGTTGGGGGAGAGAGAACCGCAGGCCATAGAGAGCAGGTACTACACTTACGAGACCAGCACGGGGCGAATAACCCCCTACATCACCTTTAGCTATTGATCTCACGGGGACGAGCTCTGCGTGAGCCCCCGTGTCAGGGTGTGGAACAATCTGAAGAGGAAAACAAAAGTTGACATTTACATTCGAATTGCTACTATTAGAGGACACATTGCATCGGTTTTTTCCTTCGTCGGTAGATGTCCATTCGCCAAGGGAACTGTCACTGGGGAAACCTGGTGTACATTCTCAAAATGCATGTCATGTCAACCTTATTTGGTGAAGCGGTTCCATTCATAGCGATTACGTGAAGCCATAAACGGTGGAATCTATTCCGACCCAATGACAACGGAAATCCCTTTTCTACAAGTTGAAAATATCTCCCTGCGCTTTGGTGGCACGCAAGCACTTACCAAAGTTGACTTTGATGTCAACCAAGGTGAAATCCTGGCAATTATCGGACCGAATGGTGCCGGTAAAACCTCGATGCTTAATTGTCTCAATGGTTTCTATCGACCCAACGAAGGCTTTATACGATTTGACCAGCAGAATCTGACCAAGCTGCCCCCTCACCATATTGCCCGACTTGGTGTAGCACGCACGTTTCAGAATATCGCCCTCTACACCGGTTTGAGCACCCTCGATAATTTAATGGCGGCGCGCAATATTCATATGCAGGCAAATTTTCTTCATTGTCTGCTTTACTGGGGACCTGCACATCGGGAGGACATTCAACATCGGATAAAGGTAGAGGAGATCATTGATTTTCTCGAGATCGAGCACATCCGCAAATCGATCGTGGGCTCGCTGCCCTATGGCTTGCGTAAACGCGTCGAGCTCGGACGAGCGTTAGCACTGGAACCTCGTTTACTCTTGCTCGATGAGCCTATGACCGGTATGAACCAGGAAGAGAAAGAAGATATGGCGCGCTTCATTCTCGATATCCACGAGCGTGAAGGCACGACGATATTGCTGATCGAACATGACATGGGTTTGGTGATGGATATTGCCGATCGTGCCGTCGTGTTGGATTTTGGCGCCAAGATCGCTGAGGGCTCCCCTGAGGAAATTCGGGCCGATCCCGCAGTGATCAATGCCTATCTCGGTGAGGCAGATTGATATGACCAGCGCAGACACACTCCCGCAAAGCCTGCGAGCTTCCGCCACACGCTTTAGCGCGGACCAAACCGCAATGCGGCAAAAAGATCGCGGCATCTGGCGCTCCTTCACCTGGGAAGAGTCATTGCGCCAAACTCGCGAGCTTTGCCTTGGACTGCGGAGCCTGGGATTTTCGCGCGGCGAAAAAGCTTGCATTATCGGGGATAACGATCCGCAATACTTTTGGGCACAACTAGCAATTCAGGCCGCCGGTGGAATTGCTGTAGGGATCTTTACCGATAGTTCACCGCTGGAGATTGAGTATATCGTCTCCCACTCCGATGCCACGCTCGTCTTTGCCAAGGACCAGGAACAATGCGATAAGCTGATCGAGATCAAAGAACGGATCCCTGCTGTCAGCCGGGTGGTCTACTGGGATGAGAAAGGCCTGTGGAGTTACGATGACGAGTGGTTGTTGAATTATCTTGAGGTTCAGATGCTTGGCCGCAAGCTTCATGCTGAACAGCCTGCGCTCTTTGATCAACTCCTCGATGAAGGCAAAGCGGATGATCTGGCGATATTTTGTTACACCTCGGGTACAACCGGTGAGCCGAAGGGAGCCATGATCAGTCACGCTAACTTGATCGGTGGTTGTGATTTAACGCTCGCGGTTGATCCACGTACCGATGAAGATGAGTATCTCTCGTTCTTACCCCCTGCTTGGATCACGGAAAATGTGCTTGGGTTGACGATCCATTTACGAACAGGGATGATTGCAAACTTTCCAGAAGCCCCGGAAACTGTTCAAGAAAATCTACGCGAGATCACTCCGTTCGTGCAGCTATTCAGTGCCCGCCAATGGGAAAGCCTTGTCGCCCTGGTACAGGTCAAGATGACCGAAGCAACCTGGTTCAATCGTTTGCTTTATCGGCTTTTTATGCCGGTAGGCTATAAGGTGGCGAGTTTGCGCTATGAGCAACATAAGCCCATCCCCTGGATCTGGCGCATGCTCTACGCGCTGGGTGAGGTAGCCCTGTTCCATCCCCTGCGCGACAAACTTGGGATGACACGCATCCGCTCGGCCTACTCCTCTGGAGCAGCCCAGAGCCCGGATGTAATCCGCTTCTTCCGCGCCATTGGAGTCAATATTAAGCAACTTTACGGGTCGACCGAGGCGCAAACGCATACGCTCCATATCGGAGATGATGTGCGCTTCGAGACAGTGGGAGTCGCACTGCCCGGTATGGATGTGCGCATTGGTGATGAGGGGGAGATCCTCATCTCCGGTCCTTCTGTTTTTCAAGGCTATTATAAGGATTCAGAGGCATCGAAAACCGCACTCGAGATCGACTCTCAAGGGAAGCGCTGGTTCCACACCGGTGATGCAGGTCATATCGATGAGAACCAGCACTTGATCTACCTGGATCGCTTAAAGGAGATGATCCCTCTTTCCAGCGGGGAGCGGTTCTCACCGCAGTATATTGAAGGTCAGCTGAAATTCAGCCCTTATATCCGCGATGTGATGGCTCTTGGCGCAGAGGATCTCCCGTTTGTGACAGCTTTAATCAATATTGATTTCGAAAATGTGGGGCGCTGGGCTGAGCGTCAGGGATTGGCCTACACAACCTTCGTCGATCTATCGCAAAAAAAGGAAGTCTATGACTTGATCCGCCAGGATGTAGAGAGGGTCAACCGCACGCTGGTAGATGCGGCGGCAGTGCAGCGGTTTGTTCTGTTGCACAAAGAGTTTGATGCGGACGAGGCAGAACTCACCCGCACCCGAAAATTGCGCAGGCGTACTTTGCGAGAACACTATGATGAAATCATCGATGCCATGTACGCAGGTAAACCTGAAGTGCAAGTCAAGGCTTCCGTCCGTTATCGTGATGGCCGTGAAGGTGTGATTGAAACGAAGGTACGGGTTGAAGCGCTCGATAAGGAGGAGCGGCCGGCATGAATTGGCAATTGCTGCCACAATTCGCTGTCACGGGTCTCCTGGCCGGCGGGCCGATTGCCCTGATGGCGCTGGGATTGGTGCTCATCTTCAAGTCTTCCTACATCTTTAACTTTGCACAGGGCCAGCTCCTGCTGATGGGTGCGCTCATCACCTGGTGGTTCTCGGTAGAACTGGGCCTTCCGCTCTGGGTTTCGATCGGCTTAGCCCTGTTGCTCTCAGCCATACTCGGGTTGGGGATCGAACGACTAACCTTGCGGCCGATGACGGGACAACCCCTTCTGTCCATCATCCTGATGACGCTGGGATTGAGCCAAGTTTTGCAAGGTATAGCGTTGCTGCTCTTCGGGGGAAGTCAGCGCAATTTCCCACAAATCTTTTCGGCTGGCGATCCCTATAAAATCACCACGCCCTTTATATTCAACGACAACCCGATTGTGCTCATTCTCAAGCAGAATCTGGTGTGGTCCTTTATCGTGGCGATCATTGGTGTGATTGTGATCGGTGCTTTTTTCCAATTTACAAAAGCCGGACTGGCCATGCGCGCCACTTCAGAGGATCATGAGCTGGCGCAGAGCATCGGCTTGCGTATTCACCGGATCTTTGGCGTATCCTGGATGTTGGCCGCTGTCGCCGCAACAACCGGAGGGGTGCTATTAGCAACCTCAAGTGGGTTGGATTTGAGTCTATCGATCGTGGTGTTGGCGGCCTTCCCGGCAGTCCTTCTGGGAGGGCTTGAATCGATCCCGGGGACGATCGTTGGCGGTCTCGTGATCGGGTTATCCCAGGGTTTGGTATCCGCTTCAAAGATCCAGTTCATCCGCAATTCGGGAGAGATCATGCCCTATATCGTGCTGCTGCTGGTTCTACTGATTCGCCCCGAAGGTCTCTTCGGGCAGGAACGGATCGAGAGGATTTAAGCAATGGCGGTTTTGCGTCCAGCCGGCGAATTCGATACCAGTTATGCCGAGGATATGGCCACCATCCGCCGTCCATGGCAGTGGGTCCTTCTGTTTGTGTTCCTGGCAGCTTTGTATACCCTGCCGCTCTTCGCCAGCCAGAGCATTGTGGCGCTGGTCAATCGTATTTGCATCACCATCATCGCCATCCAGGGGCTTAATCTGCTTACGGGGTATACCGGTCAAATCTCTCTAGGCCAGGCAGCTTTCATGACCACAGGGGGTTACCTTTCAGCCCTGCTGGTGAACCTACTGGGTTGGCCATTCTTGCTCTCCATGCCAGCGGCGGCGCTGGGTGCTGGGCTCATCGGATTGGTCTTCGGCTTACCCTCCCTGCGGGTGAAGGGGTTTTACCTGGTGATGGCCACATTGGCAGCACAGTTCATCATCCCATGGTTTACCCGCAATGCGTTTAAAGCGTTGCTCAATGGCGCACAGGGGTTAAATGTCAGCGTCCCCCTCATTTTCGGATTGGAGATTAACACCCCGCAGCGATACTTGATCTTGACTCTGAGCGTGCTGATCGTGACCACGGTGGTGGCCCACAACGTTTCACGCTCGCGCCTGGGTCGGGCATTCATCACGATTCGGGATAATGATCTGGCGGCGGAAGTGCTAGGGGTCAACCTCTTCCGGGTGAAACTTCAAGCCTTCTTCCTGGCAGCGGTATATGCGGGGTTAGCCGGTGCGCTGGCTGCTCATCAACTGCGTCATATTAACTCTGAAACTTTCAATTTGACCGATTCGATCATCTTCATGGGGATGCTTGTGATTGGCGGGTTGGGCTCAAACCTCGGACCGTTTTTTGGCGCGATCGTAGTTGAATTCTTGATCGAAATTGCCACCATCCTGGGGCCTTTATTCACGGATATCTTGCCGGCGACTGCCTATGGCGCCGTTCAGGCATTGCGGCCGTTATTCTTCGGCACGGCGTTGATGCTGTTTTTGATTTTCGAACCGAGAGGATTGGCTTATCGCTGGAACCTGATAAAGGCAGCCTGGCGATTACGTCCGTTCTCACATTAATACAAGGAGGTGCTGAATAGATTTCGCAACACCACAAGGCTGAAGGCATGTCTAAAGCGAGTACTGTGATGCCGACAGCTGCGTTAAAGCTACCTAAGTTAAAGAGGAGATGAGCTATGCGTAAGAAGATCCACGTCCTTCTAAGTTTGTTCATCCTGGTGACCCTGGTGCTGAGCGCCTGTGCGCCCACTGTTGCCGAAGAGTCACCGCCGCCTCCCCCTGAGCCTGAGGAGGAAACTGCGCCGCCCGAACCAGAACCCGAAGAAGAAATGCCTGCCGGCCCCCCCGATCTGAGCGGTGAGACAATCACCATCTACCACTTCGGTGACCTCTCGGGGCCTTATGCGGCAATCACTTCACCGCTAGTTCATGCGGCTGAAGACGCTGTGGCTGCCATAAATGAGGCAGGTGGCGTTTATGGGGCTATGCTCGATGTCAAATTCGCCGATACGGGCGGAAGTATCGATGAGGCTGTTGCAGCCTATGATCGCTTCACGAGTGAGGATGATAATCCTCTAGTGATGATCACCTACGGGTCAGGTGAGGTCGAAGCACTGGCGCAGCGTTTCGCCGAGGACAAAGTAGTCAACGTCACAGCCGGCTTTAGCGCACGCGGCTTCTATATCGATTCGGGCTATACCTTCGGGCTGGGACCAATCTATCCGGATCAGTTTGGCCTGGTGATGACCTTCCTGCAGGAAAATTGGGCGGCCTATAAGCCGGCCGATGCCGGCGACGAGATCAAGCTAGCCTATCTGAGTTGGCCCACTGCTTTCGGACAGGGTGCGCTCACGCCTGAAACACGGACTTTCATGGCGGATATGGGGATCGAGGTTGTGGCGGAGGAGACCTACGACCTGTCCCCAACGGCGGACACCACCACCGCGATCCTCAACGCGCAAGCAGCAGGGGCAAACGTCATCTGGACCAACACCCTGGCCTTTGGCGTTTCGGTTATTTTGAACGATCTCAACAGCCTGGGCTTACGCGATCAATTCATCGTTGCTGCCGATAACTGGGCGATGGATCTGGCTACCTACGCCTTCCTGGCGGATGGTGCCTATGGCGTGGGCTTGGTCACGGCTTTCCCCTACTTATGGTGGACCGATGCCGACAATCCCGGTGTTCAGTATGCTGAGAGCCTCTTCGCGGCCAATGAGCGCCCTGCCGCCGAGCATAACGTGGGGTACATCTTGTTGATCGCCGGTATTGACACCGTTGTTCAGGCGATCACGCATGCGATCGATACTGTGGGGTATGAGAATATCAATGGCGAAGCCGTACATAATGCGTTGATGGATTTGAGCCCCTTCGAGCCATTAAGCGGTGTGTTACGGCTAGATTTCTCGGGGACGAATCGCTCTCCGCATACCGCCCAGATCCGCATGATCCAGGGCGGCCCGGATGCCTTTGTTGTGTTACAGGATTGGACCGAGACCCCGGACCTACGTCCAACCGAGTAAAGAGAAATATCGGCACCTAGT
>JBFFQB010000062.1:0-19636 GCA_041573795.1 Anaerolineales bacterium | reverse complement strand
TGTAGTATACTCCGATCCAGTGGCGGGTCGTCTAATGGTAGGACTGTGGCCTTTGAAGCCACCTATCAAGGTTCGAATCCTTGCCCGCCAACTATCGACAAATGGCGATTGACACAAGCCCCAGATCAACTAATAGAGTGTGGGCCTCGGTCGATCGTGGCCAGCTAAAGAGCCAGCAGGCGAAAACGTGGACTATCAGCTTGCCAGTGCGGTATGCGGTCCATGGGTTCATCGTGTAGGTTCCTTTCCTGTGATAGAATAAAATCCGCTGTCTTTGACGGGAAACCCCGTCCTTTGAATCCGTTGATCCAGGTTCGAATCCTGGCGCCCCAGCCATAACCCTATTGACGACGAGAGCTGTGCAAGACGACGATCCTCCCCCTGAAAAAACCCCTGATCAAAATATGACTGATCGGCTTGTTTTCTGCGGTATACCTCCACATACTGTCATTTGCGCTTTAAACGGATGGATCTCTGGAGGGCAACATGCGAATTGAGGCAGTTATTCTGGCCGCAGGTTTGGGCACTCGCATGAAATCAGCGCTTCCAAAGGTTCTTCATTACCTGGGGGGCAAACCAATAATCCTCTGGTCGATTGATGCATGTCGCGCTGCGCTGGAACGCGAACCGATCATAGTCATCGGGCCGGAAGGCGAAGGTATTCAAGAGCTGGTGGGGGAAGGTCCGCAATTTGCCCTTCAGATTGAGCGTTTGGGGACGGGTCATGCGCTTCTGCAGGCCAAATCCATCTTGCAGCAAAGCGCTGATATTGTCCTGGTTATAAATGCGGATTTACCGCTTATTCGGAGCGCAAGCCTGGCTCAGTTAGCGTCGATCCAAAGCGATCATCCGGGACCGATTACATTGCTCACGGGGACAGCGAAGGACTCACGCGGTTTTGGAAGAGTATTGCGTGACCAAAGTGGGAGAGTTACCGGCATCATTGAGGAAGCACATGCAGATACGCAGCAACGCCAGATCACCGAATTAAACATCGGCGCCTATGCTTTTAGGGCGGAATGGCTGTGGGAGAACCTTGAGGAATTACCACTGTCCCCCAAAGGCGAGTACTACCTCACCGACATGGTTGCTCTTGCAGTTGAGCAAGGGGGGGAAATTGCGAGCGTTGCGGTTGAGGACGAATCTGAAATTATCGGCATCAATACGAGAGCGCACCTGGCCGAAGCCGAACGCGCCCTGCGTGCCATCACAAACCAACGCTGGATGGAAGCTGGCGTGACCATGCTCGATCCAGCTACCACCTACATCAGCTCACAAGTTAAGATAGGTCAGGATACAGTTCTGCTTCCCAATACGCATCTGGAAGGCGAGTCATCCATCGGAGAAGGCTGCCGGATCGGCCCAAACACGATTGTCCGTGCGACGCGCATCGGTAATTATTGCCAGATTGAGAGTTCCGTCCTTGACGGGGCAACGCTGGAAGATGAGGTCAGCATTGGACCCTTTGCACATTTGCGCAAAGGAGCCTATCTCTGCCGTGGCGTTCATATGGGAAATTTTGGAGAGGTGAAGAATAGTCGGCTTGAAGCCGGGGTAAAGTTGGGTCACTTCTCCTATATCGGTGATGCCCAGATTGGCGCAGACACCAATATTGGCGCTGGAACCATAACGGCAAACTATGATGGTGAGAAGAAAAACCGAACCGAGATTGGAGAGGGCGCCTTCATCGGCAGTGATACGATGCTTGTTGCTCCACTTAAAATCGGGGATCATGCCCGCACCGGTGCCGGTTCTGTCGTGACGCGCGATGTACCGGATTATGGTCTCGCAGTTGGTGTCCCTGCCCGGGTTATCAGAAAGTTGGATCCAAGTGATTGAAACAACGCTGGGTGTCTCGTTACTCCTTGCGAGCGTTCTTTTGGAAATCCTCTTCTCCATTTCGCGGGGTGCATTTGTAAACAGCCGCCTTTCACAATTAAAAACCTTTGAAGAGACTGGCGCCCGCAGCGCTTCTATGGCCGTTCGGGTTCTCTCCGAAGCTCGTCGTTTGATCCTCTCATTGCGCATCTCCCAAGCTTTCGCGCGCTTGCTGGTTATCACATTGGCGATCCTCACGTTTCTACCCTACAGTGGGGTTCAATCTGGCGAGAGTGCGGGCATCCTGATTGCAATCATTGCCGCAAGCGGATTGCTGATCGGCCTGTTTGAGTTCATCGCCGAGCAATGGGCCTCGCGGGAGCCCGAGAAAAATGCCATGCGAACCGCATATTTTGTTGCTGTGGTGGTGCGCATCTTTGAGCCACTCGGTTGGTTACTGCTGACCCTGGCACGACGCATCTTCGATCCCTCGGGTGCAGAGTCCTCCCCCCTCATTACAGAAGAAGAGATCATGACGATGGTGGATGCTGGCGAAGAGGAGGGTGTTATTGAGGAGGAGGAGAAGGCGATGATCTACTCCATCTTCCAACTCGATAATACCCTGGCGCGGGAAGTTATGGTGCCGCGCATTGACTTGCTGGCCTTTGAGCAGTCCACAACGCTCGAAGAAGCCACAGAGATACTCTTACAGACCGGGCATTCGCGAGCCCCGGTTTACGCCGAGTCGATTGATCATATCGTTGGGCTGGTCTATATCAAGGATTTACTGGCAGCCTGGCGCGAAGGGGATCTCGATCGTAGTGTTGCAGAACTCCTGCGCGAAGCCTACTTTGTCCCCGAGGCCAAGAAGTCGGATGATCTCCTGGCCGAAATGCAGGCCAAGCGGGTCCACATGGCCGTTGTGGTTGACGAATATGGTGGAACCGCCGGGCTGGTTACGATTGAGGATATCGTCGAGGAAATTGTTGGTGAGATTCGGGATGAGTATGATTTCGCTGAGGAAATGGCGTACGAAAAATTGCAAGAGGGGGTGTACATTTTTAGTGGCGGTATCGACCTCGATGATGTCAACCAGATCGCCGATGCGCATATCCCCAAGGAAACCAGTGAGACCCTAGGCGGGTTTATCTACAGCCAACTGGGGAAGGTGCCTACGCCAGGGGAAAGTGTTGATGCGGGTGGTTTGCACTTCGTTGTTGAGGAAGTCAGCGGCCGTCGCATTCGCAAGGTAAAGGCGGAAAAAGTCGAGAGCGATGAAACGGAGAACATAAATAATGGCGATCCAACCGCAGGATAGAGGTCAAATTATCGAGCGCGCCGTGAAGATCCGGGAAAAGGCGTATGCCCCCTACTCAAAATATCCTGTGGGTGCTTCCTTACTAACAGGATCGGGCGAGATCTTTGATGGCGTGAACGTGGAAAATGCGGTCTATGGGATGACGATTTGTGCCGAACGGAATGCCGTTTTCCAGGCGGTTGCGTATGGCCATCGGAAATTTCAAGCGATCGCCGTGGCAAGCGAAAATGCAGGATCGCCTTGTGGGGCATGTCGTCAGGTTTTGTCCGAGTTTGGTCCCGATATTGAAATCTATACGGTTGATTCAAAGGGCGAAGTCGTGCTTGAAACCACGGTGCGAGACTTGCTACCGGACGCGTTTGGGCCCGAGGATCTTACCGCGGTATAGCACGTAGATCTTCTGCACTGGCAGGCTAAAAAGGAACCGGTGATTACACCGGTTCCTTTTGTTTCATTCCCCTCGAAGCTCTAATCAGGGTAGTCCGCCAGGAGGAGCTTCTCGCCGCTCACAACATCGAGCACAATGACCTGACCTCCAAACCCATGCAGCATATCATGTCCCCGTATCACGACTGAAGGTATGCTCACAGGAACGTCGATCGTTGCAGAGCGTGTAAACGGTTGCGTTCCATGGGCGTGCGCAAGGATCCTCTGCCCGAGAACTACTCCGGTCAGGTCCTCCACTTGCCACCAATCGGCAAAGTTGGGGGCTTCGCCCTGGTCGTCGTGTACCAAAGTAACATCAAGACGAACCTGCGCCGAATTTAGTCTCTCGAAGGACACGTCAAGCACGTTGGCAAAGCGTAGATCCAATTCCCGCCATGTCTCTACCGCAGGTGTGGAAGTTGGGGCCATTGTTGGAGTGGTCGTCTTTGTAGGTCCAATCAACTCAACCATGTCTGGGGTTGCTGCCTTGGGTGTTGCTGTACATGTGGCTGTTATAAGGGCGATTACGAACGGGATTCCCCGCTGGAGCTTGATCGGCATTTGTTCTCCTCAATAAGGGTTTGACCCCATCCACATTCTATCGAATCCCTATAAATGGTGTTTTCAGCTGCGCTGGTATAATCGCCGCATGGTGGACCGAGAGCGCTTATACCATGCTGAAGCGATCGTTCTGCGGCGACGCGACCTGGGTGAAGCCGATCGGTTGCTTACCCTGTTCAGTCGTGAGCATGGCAAATTGCGTCAAATCGCAAAGGGTGTGCGCAGGCCAAAGTCACGCAAAGCGGGTCACCTAGAACTCTTTAACCGGGTGCGTCTTCTGGTGGCGCGAGGTCGCGACCTGGACATCATCACCCAGGCGGAGGCTGTCGAAAGTTACCCGCATATCCATAAGGATCTGCTCCTGGTCGGATATGCGGGATATGCCATCGAGCTGTTGGATCATTTCACAGTTGATGAAGAAAAGAACACTACTTTATATCGCCTAATTGCTGAGACTCTGACGCATTTGGATCAGGGTGACGAACCAAGCGGTGTTATCAGACATTACGAACTGCGGTTGCTGGATGAGGTAGGCTTCCGACCTGAGCTCTTCCTGTGTGTCTCCTGTGCGAAAGAAATTCGGCCCGAAGCACAGTTTTTTTCCCACGAAAAGGGTGGGGTCGTATGTCCGCAATGCGGCTCGAAGGAGAGGTCAGCTGCGCCACTTTCTTTAGCAGCGCTCAAGGTGCTGCGGCATTTTCAACGCAATGCCTACTCCGTGGCGGCGCGAGCTAAAGTCCGACCAAGCGTACATGTAGAGATCGATCAGTTGATGGAGAACTTTTTTGCTGGCCTTCTCGAACGGCGATTAAACGTGCCGCACTTTATTCGCAGAGTGCAAATTAACACGGCAATTAACCCAGAGAACGATACAATAACCTGAAATCATCGGGGACATGCTTTTGGAAACACCATTTGAACCTACCCTTCAAAATGTAATTCTCAAGCTACAGCAATTTTGGGCTGAGCAAGGCTGCCTGATCTGGCAGCCTTATCACACGGAAGTTGGGGCCGGGACGATGAACCCTGCGACTTTCCTGCGTGTTATTGGCCCAGAAGACTGGTGGGTCGCATACGTCGAACCATCGATTCGCCCCACGGACAGCCGCTATGGTGAAAACCCCAATCGTTGGGGTCACTACTACCAATTCCAGGTCATTTTGAAGCCTGATCCCGGCGATCCGCAGGAACGCTACCTGGAGTCCCTCATTGCGCTGGGTATTGATCCGGCTAAGCATGATATTCGCTTCGTGGAGGACAACTGGGAGCAACCTGCGCTTGGAGCATGGGGGTTGGGTTGGGAGGTCTGGCTGGATGGCCAGGAGATCACCCAATTCACCTATTTCCAGCAAGCCGGCGGGAAGACACTTGACCCGGTCTCGGTCGAGATCACCTATGGCCTGGAGAGAATAGTCTTGGCGCTTCAGAATGTTGAGAGCTTTGTCGACATTCAGTGGAACGAGCGTCTCTCCTACGGAGAGGTGATGCTTGATTCCGAGTATGAGCATAGCCGCTATACCTTTGAGAACGCAGATATCGAACGCTTGCGGGTGATGTTTGATGAATTTGAAGCCGAAGCGAACAACGCCCTCACTCACGGCTTGGTATTCCCCGCCCATGATTACGTCCTGAAATGCTCGCATGCGTTCAACTTGCTTGATGGCCGTGGTGCTGTCGGTGTGACCGAGCGTGCAGCTATCTTCGGGCGCATGCGTGAGTTGGCCCGGCGCGTCACCGATGGCTACCTGGAACAGCGAGAAAAGCAAGGCTTCCCTTGGATCGGGCGATGGTCCGTTGAGGCGCCGAAGCAAGGACAGTTCAAGGAGGAAACTCCCCCAGATAAGCCAGCAGATTTCCTCTTGGAGGTTGGAACAGAAGAGCTGCCACCAGGGGATTTAAACGATGCTCTCGGTCAACTAGGCTCAAGCGTGGATGTCATGTTGAAAGAAGCGCGCCTCGATCATGGTGAAGTGCAGGTAATGGGTACCCCGCGTCGGATCGTAATCGCCATAAGGGATCTGGCTCCCCAGCAGGACGAGCAGGTAACCCTTGAAAAGGGTCCACCTGTCGAGCGAGCCTATGATGAAGATGGGAAGGCTACCAAGGCGGCAGAGGGTTTCGCCCGCAGCAAGGGAATCGGTGTTGATCAGCTTGAACAGCAGGAGATCGATGGTGGCGCCTACGTCGTAGCGAGCGTGCGCCAACCAGGGCGCCCAACCTTTGAGGTGCTAGGAGAATCCTTACCCACGCTCATAGGGAAGCTGCAGTTCAATAAAGCGATGCGCTGGAATGCGAGTGGTACAGCCTTTTCGAGACCGATCCGATGGCTCTTAGCGCTGCACGGGAAGTATCAATTGAAATTCGAATATGCAGGTATTGAAAGCAACCGAACTACCCGTTTGATGCGGTTTGATGAACCGGCGCTCGTTTCTGTTAAAGATCCGGGCGATTATTGGAAATTGATCAACAAAAGCAAAATCTTGGTTGATCAGGAACAACGCCAGACAGTGGTGGAGAAGGCAATTAAACAACTGGCCAAGGAGGCTGGCGGCGCTGTTGTTAATGATGAAGCGTTGCTGAATGAGGTTACCCATCTGGTAGAGCAACCGACAGCGCTGATAGGTGATTTTGACAGCAGTTACCTTGACCTCCCACGCCCCGTGCTTGTTTCGGTGATGAAGAAACATCAACGCTATTTCCCGGTCGAGAAAAAAGGAAAGCTGCTGCCCCATTTCATCGCCGTCCGTAATGGGGGAAACGAATATATCGACCTGGTCAAGCAAGGGAACGAGCATGTTATCCGGGCACGTTTTGCAGATGCGGCTTATTTCATCGAGCGGGATTCGTCGCAAACATTGGAGCAATTCGTCCCACGCTTGAGCACGCTGACTTTTGAAAAATCGCTTGGATCGATGTTGGAAAAAACGCAACGTTTGCAAGCGCTGACAGCGGTACTGGCGCCCCGACTAGGATTGAAGGTGGAAGAGACTGAAGACGCAGCGCGGGCAGCATATCTATGTAAGGCCGACCTGGCCACACAAATGGTTATCGAGATGACGTCCCTGCAGGGCGAGGTAGGCAGGATTTATGCGCAGCGGAGCGGTGAAAGCGAATCGGTGTCCCAGGCAATCTATGAGCATTACTTACCGCGGCAATCTGGCGATGATATACCAAGCTCGCAGGAGGGATTCGCGGTAGGTTTGGCGGATCGGATCGATACCCTGATAGGACTTTTCGCGGCGGGGCATAAACCCAGCGGGGCGCGTGACCCTTTTGCGCTGCGACGCACAGCGATCGGTTTGATCCAACTGCTGGTGGCGAAGAACCAGCGCATCGATCTGCGCCAGATCCTGGCCACAGCGGGGGAGCAGCAGCCTATAAAGGTTACTGATCAACACCTCTCCGCCTGCCTGGAGTTCATTGCCACGCGTCAGCAAGCCTTGCTTCTTGAAACTTATCCCCACGATGCGGTTGAAGCTATTCTGGCTGAGCAAGGTCATGATCCGGCGGGTGCCAATTCTGCCATCGCGCAACTAGAAGCCTGGCGCCAGCGCCCCGATTGGCCTTCGTTGCTACAAGCCTACGCCAGGTGCGTGCGTATCACCCGTGACCAGAGCGAGCGCTATCATCTTGATACCGAGTTGCTGGTTGAACCAGGCGAGGTTGCGCTTCACAAAGCGGTTCGATCCCTGGAAACCAAAACAGAAGATGAAGGATCGATCGATGCTTTCCTGAGCAAGATCGAGATCTTATTGCCCTCGATCACAATGTTCTTTGACGACGTCCTGGTCATGTCGGAAGACAAGCCGACCCGCCAAAATCGACTAGGGCTGCTGCAAGATATTGCAGAATTGGCGGACGGGGTGGTAGATCTTAGTCTTCTGGAAGGTTTCTAAGATGCAAGTGCTCTGTAAGGCGAATCTGGATTGCCTTGACCCCTTTGCGAGACTATAATCCTTGCGGTCGGACGCCGGCGCTGTCCTTGGGTGGTGTATCGGTTCGGTCATGTCACTGAAGCGTTTGCCGCCACAAATCCTCCCCCATCCCTTCACATCTATCGGGACAGCCCCGACAGGCTGGTCTTATATCTAACGCTGACGATAAACTCACGTTTTCGGTAGAATCTGTAGTTGAAATGGTAGCTAGAGCGAATGAGCGTAATCGACGAAATTAAGGATCGCCTTGACGCCGTGGAAATCATCGGCGAATCGGTGAAATTGCGGAAATCGGGAAAGAATAACTCCGGAGTCTTCCGTTTCCATCCGAATACGCGCACCCCTGCCTTCGCGGTCTTTCCAGATAGCGGCACCTGGCGCTGTTTTGGGGCATGTAATGAGGGCGGGGATGTCTTTAGCTTTGTGATGAAGAAGGAGGGCTGGGATTTCCCAGAAACCTTAGCGCACCTGGCCGAACGTGCTGGTGTTGAACTTGTACCCCAAACGCCAGAACAGGAAGCGGTCGATGAGGCACAAGACCGGCTAAGGGAGTTGCTCGAAAGTTCGGTCACACTTTTCCGCCATCACCTGCTCCAAACTGATGCTGGAAAAGCTGTAAGGGAGTACCTGGGGCAGCGTGGCATAACTGATGCAACAATGGAGACGTTTGAATTGGGGTATGCGCCTGATTCATGGGATGCAACGATGAATCATCTGGTTGAACGTGGATACCAGATCGAAGATTTGCTCCAAGCCGGAATGGTATCCGAGCGTGAAAGCGGAGGGTACTACGACCGTTTCCGGCATCGCTTGATGTTTCCGATTCGGGATGTGCGTGGACGAATGGTTGGGTTTGGTGCGCGTGTGCTCGATCCCGAGGGGGTGCCCAAATACCTGAATTCACCCCAAACGCCGTTGTTCGATAAAGGGCGTTTGTTATACGGCCTGGATAAAGCGCGCCAGACGATCCGCCGGGAAGACCAGGCGGTGATTGTTGAAGGATATATGGATGTGATTGGCCTGCATCAGGCAGGGTTCTCCAATGCGGTTTCATCGATGGGGACAGCCCTGACCGAAACCCAGCTCCGGCAGTTGAAACGATATAGTCGCCGGATTGTGCTCGCCCTCGACGCCGATGCCGCTGGCGTGCAAGCCACGCTGCGAGGGCTTGATGTCGCTCGTGAGGCTCTCGATCGTGAGGCGGACCCAGTATTTAATGCGCGCGGATTGGTTCGTCATGAGGGACGTTTAGATGCCGACCTGCGCATTGTTTCGATGCCTGATGATCTGGACCCGGATGAGGTCGTGGCAGAGGATCCGAGTGCCTGGACCGAAATCCTTAGCGGTGCAGAAACGATTGTTGACTACGTGCTCAATGTCTTGGCAAGTGAACATGATCTGGATGACCCCAAGGGCAAAGCCGAAGTGGCGCGTAAAGTCTTGCCATTAATTGATGATGTCGCCAATCCCATTGAGAGGGAAACCTACCTGCAGAAACTGGCGCGACGATTGAAAGTGGACGAGCGAGCCTTGAATGCCTGGCGACCTCAAGCTGGACGTCGAGCAAGGTCTCAAAGACCCCTCGAGCAGGAAATGCCTGCCGTCGAGGTAGAGATATCGGCGACGAATGCACTTGAGCGTTTTTGTCTGGGGTTACTGTTGCAGGACCCCGAATTGCTTTATCGTATTGATCGCAGCTTTCAATCACTGACATTGGAACGCCCGCGCGAACGCGATTTTGTCACAACCGATCACCAAATGCTTTTCGCCTCGGTGCGGGCATCACTGGCGCAGGATGAGGCCGAACCGGCACAGTACTGGCAAGGTACACTTGATGCCGCTTTGGTCGGTGTGGCGCAGGAGATCATGGTATTGACCGCCAGCCTGGATGTGCGCTCTACAAAGGTCATTGATGAATTAGTTGCTAACTTCCTGCGGTTGCGCAAGTACCGCCTAGAGAATGAGCTCACGCAAATTCGCTTCCAGCTTGAGACATTACAGGATGAGGATGACATCGAAGACAAGGAAGCACGTACCGAGCGAATGTGGGGCTTGACGCGTGATGTGCAAAGGCTCGCAGATCAACGCGAGAGACTGGATCGAGCTCTGACCAGACCGTTGGGTCGCCTTTCTGGTAGCGAAATTGCTCGGGAAATGTGAGGAGAGATGGGGAAAAAGCAATCCGCACCTGAGGTAATTGAAGATATCGAAGATGAGAATGAGCTGGGAGAAGAGGAGCTCCAGGAGCCCGTGGATGTCGTCGATGGCGAGGCCATCGAGGTCGATCCCGACCTGGAAGAAGATGCTGAGGTAGAAGAGGGCAGCGCTGAAAAGAGTTTAAAGAAGCTCACAGCGGCGCTGGAACTCAGCGACGATCCCGTTCGGCTTTACCTAAAGGAAATTGGACGCGTCGAACTATTAGACACAGATCAAGAGCTGTGGTTGGCGGCGCGTATGGATGCTGTAAATCATCTGGAGCGACTCGAGAAGGGTCGCGGATCACGGGGTCGTGCTGAAGAACCTCTGGTCTCGGTATACATGACCCTCTTCGATGATATTCGAACTGCATGGAAGCGCGTCAAAGAAGATGCCAAGCGGCTCGAGCAAGCGCAACCTGATTTGCATTTGATTTTGGAAGAGGCGCGCGAACTACGAGAGAGATGGCAGACCCCTTCGATCTCATATATCCGCGCCTGGCTAGACAATGATCTTTGGGGCAATGATCCTGCCTGGGAGCAGGTTGCGCGTAATGCCCTTAACGTTTTCCAGGCTTTTTATCTATTCCCCACTGGAATCCAGGTGAAATTGACGGAGCGCTTTGCGGAGGGCAAGGATCTGCCGACAAAGCGGACATTCCGACGCTGGCTGCCCGATGCGGAAGGATTGAAGCAGGAACTGAACTTGCTCCGCTGGTTGGGGGAAGAAGCACAGGCAGCATTGATACGTGCAAACTTGAGATTGGTCGTGAGCGTCGCCAAGCGTTATATGGGACGTGGGATTGCATTCCTGGATTTGATACAGGAAGGCAATATCGGCTTGCTGCGAGCTGTGGAAAAATTCGATCCGGCAAAGGGCTATAAATTTAGCACGTATGCCACCTGGTGGATCAGGCAGGCGATCAGTCGGGCGATTGCAGATCAAGCACGGACGATTCGCATTCCTGTTCATATGGTTGAGACGATCAACCGCTTGGTGCGCGTGCAGCGTCGTATGGTTCAAGAGCTTGGCCGAGATGCAACCTCGGAGGAGCTGGCACTGCAAATGGACATCCTGGAGCCGGATGAGGTCCTCCAAATTGAGCTGGCAATCAAGGCCGAGCAGCCGCTTGAGCCGGCGCTCGATCGCAAATGGAAGCGGGCTGCCGCCAAAGTCAGGCGCATCATTCGGATCGCACAAGAGCCTATGTCCCTGGAGACACCGGTTGGCGCTGAAGAATCAAGCCAGTTGGGTGATTTCATCGAAGATGAGACAATGCCTGAACCCGTCGATGCCGCCGCGAAGGAATTGCTTAAAGAGCAGGTGCAGAGCGCATTGTCGGTGCTGACCGAGCGAGAGCGCCAGGTGCTTGAAATGCGTTTCGGCTTGCGCGATGGCAAAGATTACACGCTCGAAGAGGTAGGAAAGCACTTCAAGGTCACGCGTGAACGTATCCGCCAGATCGAAGCCAAGGCGCTGCGTAAATTACGTCACCCAACACGAAGTCGTCATCTACGCGATTATCTTTCGTGATCCCCATAGGGATTGTATGTTCAAACGCCATCCGAACGAGGGGTGGCGTTTATGCTAATAATTGTGTAGAATATATTGTGAAAAAAATCACTAATTGTGCCAATTGTCATCTGGCGTCATGCAGAAGGTATGTGGAGTATCCGTTGACGCACCTGTTTGATTGTGCTAGCTTAACGCTTGTGATAGGATTAACATGCTGTCGATATTGAAGGTACATTTAGAAAAAATTGGTAAAGTTCAAAGACTAAATCTTTGAGGGCCGGATGCCTGGAGACTATCTACCTATCGTCGTTCTGATCGTCCTGGCTACCGGCCTGGCTTTTTTGGTGGTCATCCTCGGCCACCTTTTTGGGCCACGGCGCCCTTCAGAGCGCAAAGCCCAGCCGTATGAATCGGGTATGCGACCGTACGGGCCAGGCCGTCGCCGCGTTCAGGTTCACTTCTACCTGATTGCAGTCTTATTCATCCTTTTTGATATTGAAATTGTGTTTCTATTGCCATGGGCTGTGGTCTTGCGCGAGATCAAGATCCTCGGCCTGATCGAGATGGCTATCTTTGTCGTTATTCTCTTCATTGGGTTGGTATATGCCTGGAAAAGTGGAGCGCTGGAATGGGAATAGAGAGCAAGTTGGGTAATTTTGGTGTGATGACGACGATGCTCGAGCAAGTTGTTAATTGGAGCCGCACGAAAGCAATGTGGCCGATGCTTTTTGGTTTGGCTTGTTGTGCCATCGAAATGATGGCAGCGCAATCCGCTGATTATGATATGAGCCGCTTTGGAATGGAATTGATGCGAGCGAGCCCTCGTCAAAGCGATCTAATGATTGTCGCCGGTCGTGTAAGCCGCAAGATGGCGCCCGTACTACGGCGTTTATATGACCAAATGCCGGAGCCCAAGTGGGTTGTTGCCATGGGCGATTGCTGCTCATGCGGCGGTGTCTTTAACAATTACGCCATCGTTCCTGGCGTGGATGAGATCGTCCCGGTTGACGTCTATGTTGCCGGGTGTCCGCCACGTCCGGAAGCTTTGATCCATGGCATCATCACGCTGCATGAAAAGGTCATGGCAGAGAAGATAAAAGATCACGCATAAGGATTTCACCACCCCGAAAAGGCTCTAATAGCGCCTGTGGAATCCTTGCCAAGCCAGGTTTCACTGCACCCGGATCGGGGGGAACTTAAGGAAGAAGATCAATGGACGTTCATGAAGAAGCCGTAAGGCTCCTGGAGAGTGAATTAGGCGAGGATGTCCTGGAGATCATAACTTTCCGGGATCAAACAACCGTAGTCCTGGCACCTTCATCGATCTTAAGCGCGTGTGAATTACTACGAGACCAGGCTGCGTTCAACTTTCTAGCAGCCCTTACAGCCGTCGACTACTGGCCAGAAGAACCCCGTTTCAAGATTGTCTACCAGCTTTACAGTTTATCCAAGCAGGTCTTTCTCGGGTTGAATGTACCCCTTCCGAGCGATGATCCCAAGATATCCACAATCGAATCCATTTTTCCTAATGCAAACTGGCATGAGCGTGAAGTATTCGACATGTTCGGGGTAACGTTCGAAGGTCATTCCGACCTGCGTCGAATTCTGATGCCGCATGATTGGCAGGGCCATCCTTTACGAAAGGATTACCCGCTTGGGTACGAAGAGGTACAGTTTACCTTCAATTTTGATGAGATTGATAAACGCAAGCCCTATGCTAAAGAATAGGGTAGGCGTGATGCATTGAGGTGGTAACGGGTATGCTCGAAGAACAAACTGAAATCACTCTTGATGAACTCAGGCACCTGATCTCAGATCGTGCGCTTGAGGGCGAAACCATGCTGTTGAACATGGGGCCGCAGCATCCTAGCACGCATGGAGTTCTGCGCCTGCTGCTTGAGCTCGATGGGGAACGCATCGTTAGCTGTATCCCTGATATCGGTTTCCTGCATACTGGAATTGAGAAGAATATGGAAGCCAAGACCTACGAGAAGGCCTTGGTCATGACCGATCGCATGGATTACCTCAACAATATAGGCAACAACCTGTGTTATGCGCTGGCGATTGAGAAGCTGGTCGATCTGGATGTCCCTGAACGAGCGATGGTCATTCGTGTGATCCTGGCAGAACTTCAACGTATTGCTTCCCATCTCGTATTCCTGGCAACCCATGCACTAGATCTTGGCGCCATGTCGGTCTTCCTGTACTGTTTTCGGGAGCGCGAAATCATCCTGGACATCTTTGAATTGTGCTCCGGTGCGCGCATGATGACGTCCTACATCCGCCCCGGAGGGCTTTGGCGAGATGTTCCCGCTGGTTTCGAAGAGGCAGTGCGCGACTTTATTCATTACATGCCCAAGCGCATACAACAATATGAAGATCTGCTCACAAACAACCCCATTTATGTCGATCGCACCAAGATGATCGGACCTATCTCGAGCGAAGATGCCTTTCGCTGGGGATTGAGCGGACCGCCTTTGCGTGCTACGGGCGTAGCCTGGGACTTGCGAAAATCGAATCCTTACAGCGGGTATGAGAATTATGAGTTTGATGTTCCCACGGGCAGCAATGGGGATGTGTACGATCGATACATTGTGCGCATCGAAGAGATGCGCCAGTCGCTTCGCATCGTTGCACAAGCTTTAGATAACCTTCCTGAAGGACCTGTCCGCAGCGATAACCGGAAGTTTGTGCCTCCCCCCCGATCAGAACTTGGACACAGCATGGAAGCCGTGATCCATCACTTTAAGTTGTGGACTGAAGGCTTTTCCGCTCCTAAGGCTTCGGTGTACCTTCCGGTCGAATCGCCGCGCGGGGAATTAGGTTGTTTCCTGGAAGGGGATGGAGGACCCAACCCCCATCGAGTGCACTTCCGCACACCAAGTTTTGCTGTACTGCAAACCCTGCCGATGATGTCCAAGGGATTTCTTGTGGCGGATTTAGTGGCCATCATAAGTAGTCTGGATCCAGTGCTGGGAGATGCGGATCGTTAGGTCCTGCAAGAGCCCAGCCAGAGTACGGTATGACCTTTAGGCCTATATAAAAAACCCAGTAGGACGAGGAGCATCAACATTGCTCGCAGAAAAATACAATCAAGAGATCGATCAGATCCTCGCCAAATATCCTCCCGAAGAGAAGCGTGCTGCGGTACTACCGCTGCTCTACCTGGCTCAGCGCGAGTATGGATTTGTCTCGATTGAAGCGATTGACGAGATCGCAAAGTTGCTAGAGCTGGACCCGACCCAGGTGGGTGGACTGGTGGGTTTCTACACGCTACTGCATGAACATCCAGGCGGAACGTATAAGATCCAGATTTGTACCGACCTTCCCTGTGCGCTGCGCGGGGCCGAAGAATTTGCAGGACAACTTTGCGAAAATCTTGGCATTCAGTTCGGAGAGACCACTGAGGACGGTACGATCATGGTTGAAGAGGTCAAGTGTTTAGCCGGCTGTGATCGCGCACCAATGTTCCAGGTACAAGAGCCTGATGGTATTCATTACTATGAGGATCAAAATATTGAAAGCGCCATGGGAGTGATCCAAGAACTGCGCAAGAGAGGCAAACGTGGCTGAATATATCCTTTTGCGCAACCGTGATATTCCTGCTATTGACAAGCTTGATGTCTATCTCGAGCATGGCGGGTTTGCAGCGTTCAAGCAAGTTGTGACTGAAAAACAGCCCCAGGAAGTTATCGAGATCGTAAAGGTTTCTGGCTTGCGTGGCCGGGGCGGCGCAGGTTTCCCGGCTGGTGTCAAATGGAGCTTCCTTACCCCCAATGTCTTCCCGCGTTACGTCGTCGCCAACGCAGATGAATCTGAACCAGGCACCTTCAAGGATCGTGAGATCCTGGAGCGCAACCCCTTTCAATTCCTTGAAGGGGTTGCGATTTGCTCCTTCGCAGCCCAGGCCAATACGGCTTATGTATACTGCCGGGGGGAATTCTGGGACCTGGCCCAAACACTCGAGCAAAAGATCGCTGAACTCTATGAACGTGGTTTTCTAGGCGAGAATATCTTCGGCTCAAACTACAAGCTCGATATCTTCGTCCATCTGGGTGCTGGTGCGTATATTTGCGGTGAGGAGACAGCGCTGCTCGAGTCGCTCGAAGGTAAACTCGGGCAACCTCGCCTGCGACCACCCTTCCCGGCGGCGGAAGGCCTATTTGCCAAGCCAACTGTGGTGAACAATGTAGAGACATTGACCAATCTGCCGCCGATCATCACCCGGGGTGCTGATTGGTTCGCTTCGATCGGCACCGAGCGGAGCACCGGGCCGAAAATCTTTTGCTTGTCGGGACGCATCGTCCGACCTGGAAATTACGAGCTGCCGCTTGGGACCACTTTTCGCGAGCTGATCTTCGAGCATGGAGGCGGTATTCCTGACGGGAAATCGATTAAGGGCATCATGCCCGCCGGAGCATCGTCTGCGATCCTCCCGGGGACAGATGAAGTGTTGGATACGCCTATGGACTATGAATCTGTAGCCAAGATCGGCTCCCAACTTGGCTCAGCCTCTCTCATCATTCTGGATGAGACGATCAATCTTGGCTGGTTGGCCTATAAGACGACCAGCTTCTTTAAGCATGAATCTTGCGGGAAATGTACACCCTGTCGTGAGGGAACCTATTGGATGTACCACATCCTGAGCCGAGTTAAGGAAGGGCAGGGCAGCCCAGAGGATGTCGAACTGTTGCGAGAGGTTGCCCAGGGAATGGAAGGCAAGTGTCTTTGTGCCCTGGGAGAGTTCGCCATCATGCCTGTGCTCACGAGTATCGAGCGATTTCAACTGGATTACGAAGCCCTCACCGGGAAAAATGGATCATGAGTGAGCCATTGGTAACCCTGACGATTGATGGGATTGAAGTCAAAGTACCGGCTGGCACGCTGATTGTCGATGCGGCCAAGCGTGTTGGCATAGACATCCCTGTATTCTGCTATCACCCCAAGATGGAACCGGTAGGCATGTGTCGCATGTGTCTGGTTGAAGTAGGCATGCCCAAAGTTGATCGCCAAACCGGCGAAAAGGTTCTTGATCAATCGGGTCAAACCGTGATTGAATTTCGTCCCAAGCTGGAGACCTCCTGCACGACACCTGTGAGCGAAGGGATGCACGTATTGGTCTCGAGCGAAGTTGCCCAACAGGGTCGTCAGCAGATCGTCGAGTACATCCTCACATCGCATCCGTTGGATTGCCCCATCTGTGATAAAGGTGGAGAGTGTCCGCTTCAAAATCAAACCATCACTGCAGGTCCTGGTAAGAGCCGCTTTTTATTCGAAGATAAGAAGCACTTGGATAAACACGTTCCCCTGGGAGATCTGATCTTCCTTGACCGTGAGCGCTGCATCCAGTGCGCCCGCTGTGTGCGTTACCAGGAGCTGGTTGTCGACGATCCAGTCTTGGCTTTTGCAGAACGTGGGCGCAGTCTTGAGATCGTCACTTTCTCAGAACCCGGGTTCGACTCTTACTTCTCTGGAAATACGACCGATATTTGCCCAGTGGGGGCTCTGACTACGGCGGATTTTCGTTTCGGCGCACGACCCTGGGAGATGAATTCCGCTGCCTCGGTCTGCAACCATTGTCCGGTTGGGTGCAACACCGTCCTGAACACCCGTCGGGAAGCAAGCACAGGTGGCCGCGAGGTGGTAAAACGCGTTTTGCCTCGTCAAAATGAATACGTGAACGAGATTTGGATTTGTGACAAGGGCCGTTTTGCGCACCATTATGCCGCCAGCGAAGAACGATTGAAGACCCCCATGATTCGCAAGGGCAAGAAACTGGTGAAAGCGAGCTGGGATCAAGCCTTGGATCATGCCGCTGCGGGGCTTAAAGACGCAGCCTCAGTCTTTGGCCTGGCTGGCGGACGAGCCTCGAATGAAGATTTCTTCACCCTTAATCGTTTGGTTGAAGGTCTTGACGGTCAAGCGCTGCTCTATGACCAGATGGCCGGGGGAGATCTCGTAGGTCAAGTTGGCGTGGGGCAGGGGACCAATTTGAGCGATCTCAAGGCTGGTGATGCAATCCTGGTGATGGCATCGGATCTGCATGAAGAAGCACCGCTCTGGTGGCTGCGGGTGAAGAACGCTGCCAAGCGAGGTGTCTCCTTGATCGTCGCCAATTCACGCGACACGCGCCTCGATGATTTTGCCACTTATTCCCTACGCTATAAATTGGGCCAGGCTGTGACCACAAGCCTGGCGCTGCTACAAGCATTCAGTCGAAAAAGGGATCTCACCAAATATAAGGCAAAATCACCCGTGCTCGAGGCGATCGGGCTCTTGAAAAACGCCACGAATCTGGTCGTGTTCTACGGCCGAGATGGCCTGCGCTTCGAGGACACTGAGGCGCTTGCCGAAGCCTTAGCGAGCTTGCTGGCGGCGAGCGGGCACACAGGAAAAGCGAATAACGGACTGATTGCGGTATGGTCCCAAGCCAATAACCAGGGCGCCTGGGATATGGGCTTGAAAGCAGATCCGCGCGCCCTTCGTAAGAACCTCGAGATGGGAGGGGCTGCGATTGTCATGGCCGCCAACCCGGTTGGGGATGAGCCGGACTTGCGTGCGGGATTTGAGGGCCTCGATTTCCTTGTGGTTCAGGATCTATTTCTGTCAGAGACGGCCGCACTTGCCGATGTAGTATTCCCGGCTCAGACATTCATTGAGCGCGAAGGCAGTATGACGTCGGGCGAGCGCAGGGTCCAGCGTTACTATCCAGCAGTCCAGGCGTTTGGCCAGAGCCAGCCAGATTGGCGCATTCTTAGCCAGATCGCCATGCGGCTCGGGCAAAAATTTGAAGCAGCCTCGGCTGCCTCCATTTTCCTTATGATCAGCGAGCAGATCCCTGCGTATAAAGGCATCAATTACCAGACACTGGCAGAAGTTGAACCCCAGTGGCCGCCGGTAGGAGGCGCTGATCTTTATTACGGGGGGACGACCTACGAAAATTACCAAGGCCTGGGTGTCCAGCTGCAACCATCTTCCGAGCGTGGTGATCCTTTTGAGATCCGTTGGCATGAACCAAAGAAGATGCCGACCCGAGGCAAATTGTGGCTCATTCCAGTAAAAAATCTTTATGATCGTGCTGTAACGAGTCGGTCTTCACCCGTCCTCACCGATCGCTTGGCGAGTCTAAGCCTGCGGATTAATCCGGATGACGCTGCGCGCTTAGGAATAGAGAGTGGCACTACAGTATCCATGAGCATCAATGGGACTTCCTACGAAGCACCGGCTCTTATAGAAGAAGTTGTGCCAAAGGGACAGGTGATCGTAGACCGCAGCACGGGGGTGGCCGCAGTAGAACCGGTGAGTATTGACTTGGAGCCAACAAAATGAAGAGGGTTAGATGACGCTTGCATTGTTGATAGAGTGGGCGATCAAATCGGTGGTGATTTTTTTAATCATCGTTGCTGGCTTTGCCTATCTCACATTATTCGAGCGAAGAGTTCTCGCCCGGATTCAAGTGCGCATCGGGCCCAACCGGGCTGGCCCCTGGGGTTTGCTGCAGCCTGTTGCTGATGGCATCAAACTGATCTTCAAGGAGGAGTTAATCCCTGCCCAGGCGGATCGCCTCCTGTTCATCCTGGCGCCTGTTGTTACGGTACTTCCGGCGCTTATCATTCTTACCGTTATTCCTTTAGGTCCTAACTTGATACTTTTCGGCAGAGAGTACAGTCTCGGTTTGGCGTCGGGTGTTAACGTCGGTGCGCTTTACATCCTGGCCGTGGCTTCGATCGCAGTATACGGGATTGTTATCGCAGGGTGGTCCTCGGCCAATAAATATGCGCTCATGGGGGGCATCCGCTCATCGGCTCAAATGGTCAGCTATGAATTGGCCCTTGGTCTGTCGATCATCGGTCCAATCCTCCTGGCG
>JBFFQB010000061.1:0-19863 GCA_041573795.1 Anaerolineales bacterium | reverse complement strand
TGTACCTTACACAATGTATTTCTACCGCGGCTATGCTCTTCATGGGACCTACTGGCATAGCAACTTCGGTACGCCCATGAGCCATGGCTGTGTTAACCTCTATACTCCTGATGCCGAATGGTTATTCAATTTTGCCTCTGTTGGGACTCTCGTCAACGTACACCCGTGAAAAGTTTGTCGATGTGCTTCGTTGAATACTCCCAGAATATCTAACTTACTCAACTGCGGCGATATTCCACAAAAATCTCCTTCAAGCCCATGCTTATACTTTGATATGATTTGTATGTCAGAATCGAATTGGGGATTATCCGTATTTGCCTGGAAGGGTGTTGATTAAATGGCGACAAAAGCGTTGTTTCAAGGCTTGGTCGTTGACGAATATGACAACCCTGTTGAAGTTAGACTTGTAGGAGGCGAAGCCTTCTACGTTGTCGATGATGACGGATTCCTGCGGCATATTGAAAGTGAGCTTGTCGATCGACAGGTACTGGAAGAGATGGGCGCTATGATCGAAGGGCATGAGGAGTTGATCAGCGAGAGTACGATGAAGATGATTGGACAAGAAGATATCTTTACCAAAGCCTCGATTGAGGCCTCGCTGAAAAATATTGACCAGCAATTTGAATCGCTTCTGCAGACTGGGTTGCCAGAGGAGGCGCGCGCCTGGATGGGAATGACAGGTTTCTATGTGGTCATTGACATACACGGTAAACTGATCCGGTTGGAACAACCAAGCGCCCCAGCCCCGGATGAGGAGTAATAGCCTTTCAGGTATTGCCTTCAGAATAGCGATCGCTTGGCTGACACGGGGCGCAAGAGAACAAAGGTACAATAAACTCGAAAAATGAGCTCAAGCTAGAAGATGACGAGGTTTTTTAATGGGATTAGAAGATTACATGCTGGATGTTGATGAGGGAACATTTGAGAACGAGGTCATATTGCGTTCCCACGATGTCCCCGTCGTGGTTGATTTCTGGGCACCCTGGTGTGGGCCTTGTAAAGTGCTGGGGCCATTACTTGAGAGATTAGCCATTGAAGCTGGGGGTGATTTCATTCTCGCTAAGGTCAATGTCGATGATAATCCGAATCTGGCGATACGCTATGGTGTGCAGGGTATCCCAGCTGTCAAGGCATTCGCTAATGGTCAGGTAGCGACAGAGTTTGTGGGTGCGCAACCCGAATCGATCGTTCGGCGGTTTATTGAGAATGTTGTCCCGGATGAAGCGGCAGAAGCAGTCGAAATAGCCCAGCGTTTTCTTGTTGCACATCAATGGGAACAAGCCGAAACGGCGTTTCGAGAAATATACGTCCAGGACGAAGATAACGCCCCGGCCGCACTGGGGCTGCTTAAAAGCTTGTTAATGTCCGGTCAGGGACGTGAGGCTGTCCAGTTGCTCGATGAATTTCCTCGGGGCAATGAGTGGGTATTTGCCGAACAACTTGAGCCGCTGGCGAAGCTCGTGGCTGAAGTAGAAGAGAATGGACCCTACCCTGAGGATGATCCCTTGGCAGCAGAGTTTTACCAGGCCGCACGTCTCATTCTGCGGGGCAACATCGCCGCTGCGATGGACGGTTTCCTGGATATTCTCCGACAGGATAAACGCTATCGTGACGGAGAGCCTAAGGATGTAATGCTCGGGATATTCGCCATTCTGGGAGATGAAGATCGCCTAACGCGTGAGTACCGGGAGGAGCTGGCTTCCATCCTTTTTTAGAACCATCTTTTGAGGCGATGCGCTGACAACTGGCTACGTTCCGACTGAAAGTGGCTTCTAGAGTATTCCAGCACTTGCGTGTATCCGGGATAAGAGAGAAACCCTCCCACGGGTATGGGAGGGTTTATTCGTAGACGCCAGCCCATGGAATTTTAATTCGTGGTAGGTGATCCTAGAATGAGCGTTCCCCAAGTTGTCGGATCGGCCACTCTACGAGTTGTGACACTAGAGACCATGGACTGCCAGGTGGAGACACCGGGTGAATCGTTATCGGAAAGGGACAAGGCGAAACCGAATCGATCTTCAGCCTGTGGTGTAATACCGAAGGTAGACCAGGGGATTTTAGCTTCGAGTTGATACCCTCCGTTTGATTTTTGGGCTTCAATCTGGACACTGGTCAGTTTCTTCTCAAGGCTGCGCGGGAACCATAAATGTGCTTCTTGCAGAAGAGTTCCGAAATTGCCGGGAGAGAGTCCGATCTGATAGTCATCCCCGCTCAGGCTTTTGCTGGCATAGTCCCCGGGGAGATCGATATCCAATTGGAGTTCTACGTCATCGCCTCGATACATGTAGCGCCCGGTGCTTACCTGAACGAAGACATCATCAATACGCTGGACGGCCAGGTATAGGTAGTTAGCATCCCAGGCCAGGTAATAAGTCGCCGAAAGATCCGCTGCGCCAGTCCAGTTGGTATTCGCGTAAGAGAGAGCTTGATTAGCCACGTAGGAGGTTGAGACCCATTCGCTCAGATTACCGTCGATCACTGGGGGTGTGGTGATAAACGTGGCGGTTACTGGACTTCCGTGTGGTCGGGTATCCGTCGTTCCTGGAGGCAGGGATGCTGTGGGAGAAGGGGATGCCGCGATCACAGTGCTCGTAGATTCTCCAGGTAGAACGGTCGAAGTCACCTGCGCTATGACCGGCGTCTCGCTGGCGTCGAAGGGCGCGAGCGTTGGAACTGGAGGGGTTTCACTTGGGGTCGATGCAAAGATAGCCGTGTGGGTCAGGTTTGGTGTTGGGAACGTGAACGGGGTAGGTGAAGCTGCGCCAAGGACAGAGCAGGCATTTAAGACAAGGCTGAGAACGACGAGCAATGTCAATCGGACAGACTTGTGCAGAAACATAGGGTAATCTCTCCTACTACAAGGTTCTAACCTTCAAGCGCATTCTACACTACAAAAGGTCGAAGGCAACCCCGCTAGCTCAAGATGAGCAGCGTGAAAGCGTTTGTTGTGAGCTTGCAAATGCAGAGGGGAGAAATCTGATCGCTCTTGCACCTTGCTGGAAAGCAAAGACGCCCCTTGAAATTGAAAAAGCCAAGGAGCGCCTGCGCTATAAATGGGGCGGGTGGGAGTCGAACCCACACGCTCTTGCGAGCAGAGGATTTTAAGTCCCCGGCGTCTGCCAATTCCGCCACCGCCCCATGGGATTATTTTAGCCTTGCACTTGTGGGCGTCAAGGGCGAGATGACCGCCGAAGGCTTCCTTTGCGAGTTTGGCTGCGTGCTATAATCCCGACCGGAGAGGTTAGAGCAATGCTTAGAGGATTAACAAAGATGATTGGCGGCGATCCTGTGCGCCGTCTGCTGGACTCGTATCGCGAGACCGTCGATCAAATCAATGCATTAGAACCAAGCTTGCAAACGCTTTCTAATGAAGATCTGCAATCAAAAACCAGAGCATTCCGTGAGCGATTGCAGAATGGAGAATCCCTGGAGGATATCCTGGTTGAGGCGTTTGCGGTCGTGCGCGAGGCTTCGATCAGAACAATCGGGCTTCGGCATTTTGATGTACAGCTGGTTGGGGGGATCGTCCTGCATCAGGGAAAGATCGCGGAGATGAAAACCGGTGAGGGTAAGACACTCGTCGCAACCATGCCGATTTACCTCAACGCCCTGGAAGGGAAGGGTGTCCATCTCGTCACCGTGAATGATTACCTGGCCCGGCGAGATGCCCGTTGGATGGGCCCGGTCTTCGATTTCCTAGGATTGACTGTTGGAGTCCTGCAAGAGGCCGCGCGCACAGAGCATGGCCGTAAAGCCTTCCTCTATGATCCCCAGCTTGAATCTGTACAGGAAGATGTTCATCAACTTCGCATGGTAGACCGCAAGCTAGCCTACGCTGCTGATGTCACCTATGGCACCAATAATGAGTTTGGGTTTGATTATTTGCGTGACAACATGGCCCGTACGTTAGAAGCCCGATCGCAACGGGGGCACAATTACACCATCCTCGATGAGGTTGATAACATCCTGATCGATGAAGCTCGAACCCCGTTGATCATATCTGGTCCCTCTCACGAAGACCCAGAACAATATCAGCAAATGGCGCAGGTTGTCCGTCAATTAAATCCAGAAGATTTTGAAGTAAGCGAACGTGATCGCACCATCGCTCTTACGGAGCTCGGCGAGGACCACGTTGAACAGTTGCTGGGCGCTCCCATTCGTGATCCGGATCGACCAGAAGATATCACCCCCGAGCAAGCCCGCCTCCTGGGTCATCTGGAACAAGCACTCCGGGCTGAACATCTCTTTAAGCGTAATAAAGACTATGTCGTTCAGGGTGGGCGGGTCATCATCGTGGATGAATTTACCGGGCGGATGATGGCTGGTCGCCGATGGTCCGATGGGTTGCACCAGGCAGTCGAAGCGAAGGAAGGCGTGCGTGTCCGTCAAGAGAATGTCACCTATGCAACCATCACGCTGCAGAATTACTTCCGCATGTACGCCAAGCTGGCAGGTATGACTGGAACTGCGGTCACTGAGGCGGAGGAATTCAACAAGATTTATAACGTTGATGTCATCCCGCTTCCCACGAATCTCGAGTATGTCGCCATGCAGCCGGATACGGATCTGGTTGAAGTACCGTATTCCGAGAATGGAAATAAGTTTAGCTTCTTTGCCCGCACGGAGGATGAAAAGCAGGAGCCTGTTTTTTGGCGCAGGAAGGATTATCCCGACGTTGTCTATCGCACCGAGGATGCCAAGCTACGGGCAGTGACAAGCGAGATCTTGCGTCGTCATGTTCTGGGTCAGCCACTCCTGGTCGGCACGACATCGGTAGAGCTCTCCGAGCGCTTGTCTTCACGCCTACGGGCAGAGGCGCTGCAGACCCTGATGAATGTGCACATTGTTCGTGACGCTTACTATGAGGCGCATGGATTGCAAGATGATGGGATGCGGATCAGTGAACTAGAACCGCTGAATAAAACCCTTACCGAGTTGAAGTCGAGTGATTTGCGTCCCTTTGCAAAGGAGTTAGACCTGGCGCTCAATCCAATGAAGCCTGAGAATCTAACCCGCCTGCTGGCGGTCCTTGATCTGGAAGAGCAGGACCGAGATAGGCTCGAAGCCACGCTTAAATCTGGCATAAAACATAATGTCTTAAATGCTAAGAAGCATGATGAAGAATCGGCAATTATTGCTTGGGCGGGCTCTCTCGGCGCAGTCACCATTGCCACAAATATGGCCGGGCGCGGTGTCGATATCAAATTAGGGGGAGAAATTGCTGAGGAAATTCTCGCCGCCACACATCGGGTTATTCGCAGGGTTGGTGTTGAAGATCCTGAGAATATGAGTATGGAAGAACGGCTGGCTGCCCTGGCACAGGCAGATCAAGATGCCATCGGTATTTATGGAGCCGAAGTCACGCAGCTGCGCAGTTTTATGGAGGATGCGCAACGGGTGCGTGATGTGGGGGGCTTGCATGTCATTGGTTCGGAGCGACACGATTCGCGGCGCATTGACAACCAGTTGCGCGGCCGCGCCGCCCGCCAGGGTGATGCCGGTTCTTCACAATTCTTTCTTTCCCTCGAGGATGAGCTGATGCGGCTATTTGGGGGCTCTCAAGTGGGAAATCTGATGCAGCGATTAAATATCGATGACGCTGTCCCAATTGCTCACAACATTGTAAATCGGACGATTGAACAAGCCCAGACAAGAGTCGAAGGTGCCAACTTCGACACTCGTAAGCATCTCCTGGAATATGACGATGTTCTAAATCAGCAGCGTGAAGTTTTCTATAGCCAACGCGACCGGATTTTCGTGAAGGGTGATCTAAGCCAAGATTTGAAGGAGATGCTCCAAGCCGAGGTGGAAGAACATGTCGCCATGGCCCTGGCAGATCCAGAGGGACCGTGGAAACTGCTTGCATGGCTGGAAGAAACCCAACCGACCCTGGGATTGGAAAGCGATACGCCCTACCCGTCTTACATGCTGGCGGTTTTGTTGGACCAATTGGAGGGTGTCGATTCTCCAGACCAGGCAAAAACGATATTGCTAGAGATCAGTCAAGGTTCACTTGAAGCCAACAAAGAGCACCTCCTCCGTACGGTTGATGATCAACTAACCCGGGCGATTGAGCGCCTCGAAGATCAAGCCAACAGCCGGGTTGAGACGGCCGAGATGGCAGTCGAAGCCGCGATCTTTGAAGCGGAGGAGACAGGTGGGAACGTCGATCCGCGTCAGCTGATCAATGTGGTTGAACAAGCTGCTGGACTTCGGATACAAATGGAGGAGGCCGGCCTTCAGGCCATTCGAGAGGATCCCCATCGTTTCCTGCGGCGCATTCCTGAGTTGGTTGAGACGAGTATGGGCATTCGCATCTGGGCAGGTCTGGTGCAGGCGGTAGAACGACGGTTGGGTGAATCCCTGGGGCTTCAGCCAAGCGCCGGTAGTGAGATCGATTGGGATAAGGCAAGCGAGGAACTTCAAGAGGCTCTAACAGCAGCATGGGAGCGTCGCACCAAAGCCTTGCTCAATGAGATAGAAAATGATCTTAGCTTGGCGTTGGAACGTGCTGAATCCCTGACGATGCAGGATAAACTTCGTCTGTTAGTGCAGATGAGCTACGGTCAGCGGAGTTTCTTTGACCGCAAAACACATCAACGCCAATCTGTCCTTGTTTCCAGGTTGTCATACCCATATTACGCCGCAAATCTTATCGCCGATCGGGATCCGGAGGATTTGACATCCGTGGTTTCTCACCATTTGGAAGAAGCCCAAGGTATCCTGGAACTCGCGCTAGGACGGGTGGAATTCCAACGTCTGGCCGCATCCAGCTATAACGAATTGGATGAAAAAACACGTATCCATCTGGACAATATTCTCCCTGAGCCGATCGTGGCTGCACTCAAAACCGGTGTGTTGCAGGATCAGCCGGAAGACTCGCAAAAATTGATTGTGCGCGCATTGGGGAATCAGCTGCTAACGCGCACGCATCGTGAATTATTCCTTTCGGTTGCTGATCGGGAATGGGTTGAGTATCTGACCCAGATGGAAGCGCTGCGCACTTCAATCGGACTTGAAGCATACGGGCAGCGTGATCCCCTCGTTCAGTATAAGAGCCGTGCCTTCGACCTCTTTGGATCCCTATTCAATACAATTCGAGCCGGGGTGATCTCTCGCATGTTCCGATTGCGAGCCGCTGCCCCTGCGACGGCTGGAATGGGTGTTGCCCCTGCACAGCCTGGGGGAAAGCCGACTGGCAGCGCTGCGCCGGTTAAAAAGGGAAAAAGCAAACGTCGACGGCGGCGTAAATGAGTCGTCCTTGCAACGATTGAGGTTGGCCATAAAGAAAACAAACCCAAAACAAAGGGCACAAGCATCACATTGAACGCTTCCTACGAGCCTCTCTCAGGTGATAGAAGGGCGCCTCAGGAGATACTCTCTCTTCCCAAGGTAGATTTACATCGCCATTTGGAAGGCTCATTGCGGCTTGAAACCATGTTGGAGGTCATTGCTAAATTCGATCTTGATTTACCCCGATCTGCAGAGGGCTTACGCCCACGAGTTCAAATACCCGCAGGGACTGCACGGAATCCACAAGCTTTTCTCGAGACCTTTCAAGTGATCCGGCTTTTCTTCCAGGACAGCGAGACCATCCAGCGGTTTGTGGGGGAGATGATTGAAGATGCTGCTTCTGACGGGATCAAGGTTCTGGAGTTACGTTTCACCCCTGCCGCAATTCAGCAATGCTCTGGTCTGTCAATTGGAGATTGCATCGATGCTGTCGCATCAGCCAGCATGGATGCAGCGTCCCGGCATGATATCAAGCTTGGATTGATCGTGAGTGTCAACCGCCACGAGGCCGTAAATCTGGCAGAAGAGGTTGTCCAGATCGCAGTGGATCGCATGGAGAGCGGAGTTTACGGTGTGGATTTAGCGGGTGATGAGCTTGGGTATGCGCTCGATCCATTTATCCCATTATTCGCAGAAGCCAAGCAGGCTGGTTTAAAACTAACAATACACGCTGGTGAGTGGGGAGCTGCTCAACAGGTCGCTCAGGCGATCGAGGTCATGGGAGCTGATCGAATAGGTCATGGTGTTCGGGTGCTTGAAGATTCGGTCATTACACAAATGGCTCGGAGCAGTGCAGTTGGTTTTGAGGTCAGCCCTACAAGCAATTTTAAGACCGGTGTGGTCAAGGATTTGGAAACGCATCCCCTCTCCGAAATGATTGACGCAGGTTTAAAAGTTGCCATCACTACCGATGACCCCTCTATATTCAACACCACATTGAGCCAAGAACATACACTCGCAGTTGAGCGTTTAGGTTTCTCGATCGAAACGATAAAGGGTTTAACCTTGCAAGCCCTTCAACTATCCTTTTTTACTGAAAAGGAACGAAATATGCTGGAAAAAGTGTTCACTGCAAATATTTGGGGGCGTGAGAGCTAGCGCATGCGTTTCGGCGATCTTGAATTGCACATTGTCTGTGATGGGATATTCAGCGCAGACGCAGGTGGACCCTTTGGTCTTGTCCCCCGACCATTGTATGAAAAAGTAATTCAGCCGACCAAAGATAATAAAATCCCGATGATGCTGAATTGTCTTCTCGTTCGATCTGAAGGACGAACAATTCTCATTGATACCGGATTGGGGGACAAACTTACCCCGCAAGCTCGTGACCTATGGGGCTTGCAGCGACCAAACGGGGGGTTGCTGCAAGCGCTGGAACGGTTGGGAGTTACGGCTGACGAGGTGGATCTGGTGATCGATACCCACTTGCACGCCGATCACTGTTCTGGAAATACGCGAGTAGAGGGGGAAGAAGTCGTACCAACCTTTCCCAATGCAGAATACTGGGTCCAACGAGTCGAGTGGGCGGATGCCAACCATCCAGATGCCCGCACTCGCGCGACTTACTTCGATGAGAACTTCAAGCCGATTTGGGCAGCTGGAAAACTGCGCCTGCTGCATGGGGATACACAAGTTACCCGACACCTGCGTTGTGTCGTAACCCCCGGACATACGCGCGGCCATCAATCGATCATCTTCGAGAGCGAAGGGTGGGCTGGAATTTACGTTGCTGATATGGCTTCCTATGCCGTTCACATGGAAAAGGTGGCCTGGCTGACTTCGTACGATGTGCTCCCATTGGAAAATATCCGCACCAAACAAATATGGCGCGACTGGGCGATCAATAAGAATGCCTGGTTATTCTTCGAACACGACCCTCAAATGAATATCGCCCGCTTCACAGAGAGAGACGGGCGATATGAGCTCATTCCAGTTGATGTGGCTTCCAGTGATTAAGATCCAGCTTCCCAATCAGCGACAGCCTCCCGGATGAGGTTGCTGATCGATTCGTCGGGTACTTCCCCGAGCTCATAGCTGTGCACTCCAATCAGCACCCGGGCCGATCCCTCTGTCCCCTCAATCAGTCGAACAGCAAGATGGCTTTTTCCAGAGGCTTCGATCTTTTCCTGTAGGATCTCATTTATTTGCTCGATCATACTCATTGGCTTGGCGCGATCAACTACCTCTACCTCCCTCTCAGGCACAGGTCGAACAATTGGCTGATCGATCCATTTCGTTAGGTCAGCGGCGGCGAACTCCACCCGGGTCCAGTCTCCGGAATCGCGCAGCTCATCGGCGTTGCGGTATTCACGATCGCCAACCTGCACAATCAGTTCGCCGCTTACCTCATCCCTCAACAAGCTAGCCACCTGAATGCGTGGGCCGCTTGCTGGTTCGGGTGAGGAAATTGCTGGCTCTGCCGCAACAGATGCCTCAATAAACTCGATATCTTTACTCTCAACGTCACTTCCTTGGGGTTCCAACTCATCCTCGTCGGAAGAATCGAAAGCTATGGGAAGATCAGGGGTCGGATGGCCTTCAGGCGAAGCGTCCACAGATATTAACGAATCTTCGCCCTCCTCTTCTGGCACGATCTCGTCATCTTGTTCCACGGCTGGGACTGCTTCCTCAAGCTCATCCTCTAATTCATCCCCCAGCACATCTTCTTGATCTTCAAGTTCCTCATCTGAATCATCTTTCCGAGAACTCAGCACCATATACGCTGCTGTGCCAAGCAGGAGACCCATGCCTATTAAAATGATGCCAATCAGTAATTCAGTGCTTAAACTCATCGAACCTTCTCCGGTTGGCAAGAGGGACAAAGGTGGCTGCCTCGCTGTCCCACAACGATCCGTTGAATGGGAGTTCGGCAAACGTCACAGGATTCTCCCTCGCGTTGGTAGACTCTAAAGTGATTCTGGAATTCACCACCACGGTAGACCCAGTCAATACTTGCGCCGTTATGATCTATCCCATCATATAAAGCATTACGTATTCCACGCCATAGCGCTTCGGTCTCCCTTTGATCCAATGTGTTGCTGCGCCGCAGGGGATGCAACCCGGCACGATGTAGGGCTTCATCGGCGTAGATATTCCCGATGCCGGCAATAAACTCTTGATCCAGGAGCAGGGGCTTCAGCATGCGAGACTTCTTTTGGAGGCGTTCCCACAATTTCGTTGCAGTAAAGGCAGCATCCAGCGGCTCGGGCCCAAGCCTATCTAAAACCTCACCTGAATCTCGATACCATCCCACACGTCCAAATTTGCGCGCGTCACTGAAGCGAAGCTCCCAGGCGTTTTCTAGCTCGAAGCGAGTATGTTCGTAGGGTCCGAGCTCGGTCCCCGCAGGGGCAAGTCGTAAATCCCCGCTCATGCGCAGGTGAATGAGCATTGTGCCGCTATCAAGGTTGAACACGAGATATTTCCCCCGGCGTGTAACCTCTTCGACAACACGCCCCTTAATCTTCCTTCTGAAGGAAGAGGGAGAGGGATGTTCGATATGTCTGGGCCAGGTAGTGCGGAGGCGAACTATGCGTTGGCCGACCAACCCTGGACCCGCACGTCCATGCTTTAAGCTACGGACGATGGTTTCAACTTCGGGTAGTTCAGGCATCGTTGGCGATTATACACAGCGATAGGTTCATGGCAAACAAAGGGGCTCATTGGCAGGTGATAAGATCCCTGATCTGTTCTAGCTTGGATGGACCAATCCCTGAGACATTCAGCAAGTCATCTGGCGCAAGAAATAAACCATGCTCTTCTCTAAAAGCAATAATGCCCTTCGCAAGGCTGGGACCGATACCCGGGAGCTGCTCTAGCTCAGCTGCGGTGGCCAGGTTGACATCAAGAAGTTCAGGATTGTTCAGCAGCCCTGTAGAGTCCGGAAAAGGGGTGGAGGAGTCTTCCAGATGGAAGGGGATGTAAAGGTGTTGGCCATCCTCCAGCGGAGCCGCCAGGTTGATCCGTGCAAGGTCCGCCTCTGGCATACGACCTCCTGCGGCTTGCAAGGCATTTTCATAGATAGAACCTGGGGGGATCCTATACACGCCAGGATTATGGACGGCACCGGAAACATGAATCCGCAGCGGGGCGGGCGTTGGTGGAGGCAGCAATTGGATTGGGAATCGCTTGGGGCGGGCGATGAACAGCAACACTACTCCGGCTGCTAATAATCCTGATAGTAGCCCGGCGAGGAATGTTGAAACGTGCTGACGTATCATTGCCCCCTCCGTCAGATGCACCATTGATTATAGGGCAGGTATGCGTATCAGTAAAACGGTTATAATCGCCCCATGCCTACGTACTTTACCCGCAACGGGGATGATGGCTTCACCAATTTGCTCGGGAACGAGCGAGTTCCAAAATATCATCTGCGTCCAAGAGCCTACGGCACCCTTGATGAAAGCTCGGCAGCATTGGGGCTCGCTCGAGCCCATGCGCTTTCTGATGAGACGATCAAGATTATCCTGGAAGTTCAACGGGATCTATATAAGATCATGGCAGAGATCGCCGCCACAGCAGAGCAAGCCTCAAAATTCCGTTCGATTGATGCAGACCGTATAGCCTGGTTAGAATCACAGATCGAGCTGATTGGGGAGCAGGTTGATATGCCACAAGAGTTTGTGCTGCCGGGGGATTCGAAGAGTGGTGCAGCGCTTGATCTTGCCCGTACAATCGTCAGGCGGGGGGAACGTTTGGTTGCACAACTCGATCATGACGACGGACTGGATAATCCTCATCTGCTCCCATACCTTAATCGACTCTCGAGTTTATGCTTTATCCTGGCGCTGTGGGAGAATGTGCAGGCCGGGAGTGATTCACCCTCTTTAGCAAAACAATTAGATTCATGACTGGGACGTGGATCAATATCGGCACGATCATCATCGGCAGTCTCGTGGGCTTATTTTTCGGCCCACGCCTTCCCCATCGCATGCGGTCGACTGTAATCGTGGCGTTAGGTTTATTCACTTTCGCGCTGGGGATAGCTCTATTCATTGAAGGTACAAGTTCCCCGGGTGAAAACCCTCTGATTCCACTCATTAGCTTGCTCTTTGGAGCGCTGCTTGGTGAATGGTGGCGTCTTGAGGAGCGTCTGAACGGGCTAGGTTCCAAGCTCGAGGCAAGAATCTCCGGCAGCAGCGAGCAAGGCAGCCTCTTTATCCGTGGCTTTGTATCAGCCAGCTTGCTATTTTGTATCGGACCGATGACGATTTTAGGTTCGATTCAAGATGGCCTGACAGGTAATTACCAGCTCCTGGCGATCAAATCTGTTCTGGATGGTTTTGCCTCCCTCGCCCTTGCCTCAACGTTCGGAGTCGGTGTTCTCTTTTCCATCCTGGTTGTGTTAATCTACCAGGGTGGTCTCACGCTGGCCGCAAGCTTCCTGCAAGAATCGCTTTCCGATGCCATGTTGGCTGAAATGACGGTGGTTGGCGGAGTCCTTCTTCTAGCTCTTGCCATTGGAACCCTGCTAGAGATACGCGCAACAAAACCTACCAACCTGCTGCCGGCGTTGCTGCTAGCACCCCTGCTGGTTCTGATCCTCAGCAACCTTGGCTTTGCATAAAAAAACCGTGTTGAGGGCAACACGGTTCTTTCGTTTCGGTCTGACCGAGGCTTATTGCGTTAGGGTTTCCGCTTCTACAAGAGCGTTTTCAATCGCCGTTACAAAGGCTCCAAATGGCTGAGCACCGATCAGGCGCTGCCCATTAACCAGGAAGCTGGGTGTGCTATCAAACCCTGCCTCGAAGGCGGCTGTGCGGTCAAGCAGCACTTCCTCCGCGAAGTCAATATCGCGCAAGCATTCATTGAAGGACGGATCCAAACCAAGTTTCTCGCCCATGACTTCCAGTCTTGCTGTGGTAAAACTGCCTGCGCCTTCACCAATACGATTCGCAAAGAGCATGTCGTGGAACTCCCAGAAACGGTTTTGTTCGCGTGCACAGTAAACCGCATTGGCGGCATCATGAGATTCGGTTCGCCCAGCGCTGTCCAGGATAGGGAAATTGCGGTATACAAAGTAAACCTGCCCGGTGGCAACATAGGTATCGATGATCTGATTGAGCGTAAGATCATGGAATTGGGCACATGCCGGACACTGGAAATCGGAGAATTCTTCTATGCGCACCGGCGCGTTCGGGTCTCCAAGTCCTGAGCCATCCGCCATGCTGTAATCAAGAAATTCGGGGACAGCTATGCTTGTAATCGATGCCTGCGTTCGAAAAATTACCAACGCTGTAACCACGATGGCGATACCGGCGATCACAAGCACCCAGGTGATTAACGATTGTCTTTGCGCTTTCTTTCTCCTGGCGCGGATTTCTTCTCGTTTACTCATTTATACCTCCCGATATCAAACAGCCAGAATCCTGCCATAAATGAATCATATTGTCTATGGATAATATCAGACCCAGACGAGTAGTGAGCCCGAGCAGTTCGCCTCTGTGCGCTTCTTGGTTGATATAATGCAGATAGGGCGTTCTTATAGAAAGGGAGCCGTTCATGGATATTCTTACGCAGTTACTCAACCTTCCGATACTCTTCATCCTCATCATCGTCATTCTCTTCATCAGCTCCGCAGTAAGGATCGTACAGGAGTATGAGCGCGGTGTGATCTTCCGCCTCGGTCGACTGATAGGGGCGAAAGGCCCCGGTCTGTTCTTCATCATACCGGTCATCGACCGCATGCTTAAAGTCGATTTGCGTGTCGTTACTTTGGATGTGCCCTCTCAGGAAGTGATCACCAAAGATAATGTAACCGTTAAAGTCAATGCCGTGGTCTTCTTCAGGGTTGTTGACCCCAACAATGCTATTGTCCAGGTTGAGGATTTCAAACGGGCAACCTGGAATATTTCACAAACAACACTGCGAAATGTTGTTGGTCAATCTGAGTTGGATGACTTGCTGGCGAACCGTGAAGAAATCAACCAAAAGCTGCAGCAAATTATCGATGAGACTACAGAGCCCTGGGGCGTGAAAGTCACCATCGTCGAAGTGAAGGATGTGGAACTACCCCAGAGCATGCAGCGAGCAATGGCCAAGCAGGCGGAAGCAGAGCGTGAGAAACGAGCAAAAATCGTTCATGCAGAGGGTGAGGCCTCTGCCGCACAGCGACTGGCCGACGCGGCTAATATCATGGCAGCCAATCCTGTCTCTGTACAGCTGCGCTACCTTCAGACGCTAACAGAAATATCGGTGGAAAAGAACAGCACCATCATCTTCCCGGTGCCGGTTGATTTGTTTGAAGGCATCATGGCTTTTAACTCAAAGAAAGATTAGTGATCTAGCTGACCAATTAAGCCATAGCTGAGGTCATAGTTGCAGTACACCGCACGCGATTTCGCGTGCGGTTGCACGCTTGCTCAAGACGTTAAAATTTGATTACAGCGTGAGCGTTAGCACCGGAAAACGCTGGCCGGTAAGCGTGAAGCCCATTCTTTCATAAAGATGCTGGCTGCGAGTGTTGTCGGCTTGCGTGTTCACGCTCATACGGTCAATCCCCCGTTGTTGAAAATGGCGGATCGAATGAGCAACCAAGGCTTTCGCCAAGCCCTGTGATTGCATACCGGGCTCCACGGCCAGACGAGCCAGATGAGACCCCAGGGCTGAGGCGGTACTCATCTGGTAAGCAACAATTTGATCTTCGACTTCTATGACTGTGGCGAAAGCCGAGAGGTGAAAAGCAGCCTCTAAAGCCTTCAATGAATGCTGCCACAATGGTTGAAAGGCGCGTTTATCTACGCTCGATACTGCTTCAAGATCAGCGCCGCTCATGGTTCGCAATATCGCGTGAAGGGGTAATTCCACCTGGATCCCTGCCCCTTTCCATTCCAGAAAGATGACCTCAGTTGTTTGAACAAAATTTACCGAGCGTAAGATGGGGACGAACCATGGCTGCGTGACAAGGGCAGAAATCGTGTTAATGCCAATAGCAGGAGCAATACTTACGGCTTCTTGCCAAAGCAGTTCCCATAGTGGCTCAGTCGGTGTCCCTGCCTTCACTGCAAAATAGCGAATCCATCCTATCCCGGGTGGGTCGGGAGGAAGAGCGAGGATCGCCACTGCTTCCTCGTCGTCAAAGGCTATCAGGGAAGGGCTTTCATCGAGAAGATCGTAGCTGGAATACCAATCCAGATGGAGGTGACGATTGGAGGCGCTCGATAACAGTCGGGCGACGAGAGATTGATCGCGGGGAGTAGTGGGTCTTACAGTCCAGGGGGAGGGACGGTGTTGCTTCTTTTTTGGGGTCAAGTGGATTCAAGGTTTTAGCAGTCGCGCAGGAATGCTCAGGAGTTTTTGTACCAGTCTCGTTCGCCAGTTAGATTTCGCTCCAGTTTCAAGTGCCCCCTGCATCGTTGATACTGCTTCAATTGCACGTCCTTGACGCAATCGAACTCTTGATAGGCCTTGTAATGTATAGTGTTGGTTGTCCTGATCACCGATGTGTCCAAATTGATCAGCGGCTGCTAGATAGTTTGCTTCAGCTTTCTCCCAATCCCCCATACCTTCATATGCTGCGGCCTTATTCCCGATCGATTGTGCTGCTCTTTTTATGTCGCCATGGTTGGAGAATACTTCAGTGGTGCCTTGTAAAACATCGAGTGCAGCCTGATAGCTTTTAACCTGCACCAGCGCAACGGAGAGATTATTGGCCATCTCTGCGGCCTTGATTAGATCACCTGCCGCATTGTAGGCCGCTCTAGCCTGCTCAAACAGGTTAATTGCCTGGTCGAAGTTGGCTTGTTCATAGGCTTGAAGCGCTTCCTGTGCGATCTGATCTGCTTGGGATAGGTGGTCATTCACCTGATTAAACCCTGTATTGCTTCCAGCACGGATTCGAGTTTATCTATCTCCAGGCCGCTTAAGCGCGAGGCAATTTCGAGATAGGGTCTGTTAACTGGCTGTAGAAAGAATCTACGCAGATCCTCGGGAAGCTCTGAAAAATGTTCGAAGGCGCGCTGGTTGCGATGCCATGCACCAACTGGCCCCTCGTGATTCATGAACTCATCCATGGGACGGTCCAGGAAATTGAGAAGGCTTTCAAGATCGGGAATAGGGATGGGTCGTTCACCTCGCTCAAAAGCACTGAGCCGGCTGGGGGGCATTTCGATCATCTCAGCCAGTTGACGGATGGAGAGGTCTTTTTCGTTGCGGGCCTTTCGCAGCATGGCCCCAATCATTCGCTGCCTGAGCATGATCATGATCTGGGGTTTGATGTCCCGCTCTTCTTCCAATGTAGCGGTAGAGGGTGATAAGAAGTGGCGTAGCGGTAGATCGAGATGAAAAGCCAGGAGCTCTAGTTCGGGAAGTGAAATCGATTTTCGACCGTGTTCGTATGAAGAAAGTGTGCTGCTACCGATTCCGATGAGAGCCGCGGTCTCCTTTAAGCTTTTACCTGCGTTGAGGCGTGCCTCACGCATCAGCGCACCTAACATTTTTGCTCGAAGGAAGCGGGCCTGCTTTGTGCTCATAGGATGGCTCCTGGCGCCAGTTTTGGGCGATTATAGCAGAACTCAATTTTTGCGCATTCTTCCCGTTGCGTGGATGGAATAAGGGATGATCGTCGGCGATGCTGGATGCAGATCAAGCCAGGGGCTCGGAGGAGGGGTGTTTGTCGAGTTCGCCTTTTAGAATCTGGCTGGCCAGGCGTTGGATCGCAAGATTTACCCGGTGCTCGGGGAAGCGCAAATGGATGGGGGCATGCAAGGTATTGACCAGCGCCATCTGCTCAGCCATATTAGGAATGGCGGCTGCCACTGATCCCCCCAGACGCCCAATCACCGTCTGTGTTGTCATCCCTTCCGTTGGCAATGGCCGGTTTGATACAAACCAAATCTGTGTTGGACCAATTCCACTCGTTCCCAAGTAGTCGCGGATGGCGATTGCGTTGCTGACACATTCTTCATCTGCTTGCAGCAAGATGATGAGCCGATCGGCCTGAGCCATCACCACACGCGCTAAAGGCGAAATTGTGCGCCCTAAATCGACGATAATGTGAGAAAAACGCGTCTTTAAGGTTTGCAGTAAGGGTGCGATACGATCTGCCTGTACAGTTTCGGCTGCTTGTGGTGATCTTTCGCCTGCGAGCAAGCGGAACGACCAGCCCTGAGGTGGGCGGAGACGTTCATCCAGAAAACTCTGTGTGAGATCGGATGAGGGAGTTTGGGTTAATTCGGCCAGGCTTAATGTATCCCTTAGGCCAGTGATCCACTGTAATGAGCCGAGCGGTAGGACCAGGTCACATACAAGCGCTTGATCGGTTCCGGCGCTTGACCCGATATGGTGAGCCACATTAACACAAATGGAGGAGGTGCCGACGCCTCCCTTTACCCCAAGAAAGGCGATGATCTGATTGCCGGCGCTTCGAGCTGGCAGTTCGCCGGAATGATCCCGGGGTTCGACATGCTGTCCCAAATATTGGATGAGCATATCGATCGCATCGGCTTGTTTCATCAGGAAATGATCCAGGCCTGCTTCCATTCCCGCAGCGGAAATCCTGGGATCTCCTAGATGTGTTAGACCAATGATGATCGTGCGTTGCGTGCGTTGGTCTTGCCTTAATTTTCTGATCAGTTCGACCGCTTCGATGTCCGCAAGATCCATCTCCGTGACGATGATATCAGGAAGATCTCGCCAGGCGATGATCAGGCCTTCTTTTCCCGAGGGGGCAACCTGAACTTCATAGCCAGCACGCGTGAGCATATGGTGCATGAAAACACTGGTCTTCTCATCCGGATCTATGACGAGCAAATTAGGTTGATCCACGATCTTTTCTTCTGATTGTTTCCCGGTGCTCACTCAGCCGGTGGAATAAAGTAACCAATACCCTGTCGGGTGAGGATGTGAACCGGGTTCTTAGGATCGGGTTCGATTTTCTGTCGCAACCGGCTCAGACATACCCATAAGATTTCCTTATCATCTTTGTACTCAGGACCCCACACTGTGGTGAGAAGATCCTCGGGGCTTTGGACAACACCCACGGCATTGGCGAGCGTTTGGAGCAGGCGATATTCGGTTGCGGTTAGCGATACCTCGGACTCACCCACTGTTACCTGAGCCTTGGCGAGATCGATCTCCAATTCATGATGCTTGAATAAGGGTTGGTGGAAACCTTCGACGGTTTCCCGTTCTGCCCGTCGTAGCACAGCGCGGACACGCGCCAGCAGCTCCTGTGCCGAAAATGGTTTGACAATGTAGTCATCTGCACCGGCATCCAGCCCTCGCACCCGATCTCGCTCTTCGCCTTTTGCCGTGAGAATGATGATCGGGACGGAGGAGAACTCACGGATGCGCTCGCAGGCGGTGAAGCCGTCCATCACAGGCATCATTACATCGAGCAGGATAATATCAGGTTTCTCATTCGCGACCGCATCAACAGCTTGTTGTCCATCCATTGCAGTGAGGACAGCGTAGCCGGCCGTCTCAAGGTTGATTTGAACCAGGCTGAGATAGCGGGGTTCATCATCTACAACCAGAATAGTAGTGGTTTCAGAATCGGACATCGCCATACTCCTCGTCTCCCCAGTCACCGTCGAAATTTAATGGGAGTGTAAAGTAAAATCGGGTCCCTTTACCGATCGTGCTTTCAACACCAATTTCACCAGAGTGGGCTTCAATAATTTTTCTACAAATATATAACCCCAAACCAGTGCCGCGTTTACTCGTTTCCTGCGGTACCCGGTAAAAACGCTCGAATAGGTGTGGCGTATGATCCGCATCGATGCCTCGCCCATCGTCAATCACTTCCACTACCACATTATCTTCATGCAAAGTTGTGCGAACTGTAACGTTAGCCTCTGGCGCGTACTTCTGGGCGTTATTCAGGAAGTTATCGAGTACCTGTGCGATGCGGGTCGAGTCGATTCGTTGGATTGGCAGATCATCGGGGATTTCGAGCGTAACCTGCATATCTTCATGGGCGCTCTGTATCCGCTGAACTGCTCCCCGAAGGATAGGACCTAAACGGGCCGGTTCGAGGGTCATGCTCAGGGAACCGCTCTCCAATCGTGATGAATCCAGAAGGTTATCGATGAGTTCACGCAGCCGATCGGATTCATCGTCAATTATGCGCAGGAATTCTGCGCGCTTCTCCTCGTCCCATGTCGTATCCTCGCGCATGAGCGTGGTTACATAGCCTTTGATGAACCCCAATGGCGTCCGTAGCTCATGGGAGATGGTGGAAATGAATTCATCCTGCATACGTGCAAGCTCGCGCTGCGCTTCAAGGCTGGCAATACGCCGTGCGAGGCGACGATTCTCAAGCAACTGCCCTACATGCCAGGCGACAAACTCAGCCAGGCGGATATGCTCGGGTGGATAAGCAGGCCCTCCAAAGCGTCCGAACACCAGGCTGCCAACGCAGCGGCCTCCGACCAAGAGGGGGAGACCAAGAAAATCACGGCGCCGCTCCCGTCCCTTGATGCTTGCTCCTGCATCCTCCTGACGTAGGATGGTCTGTTCTGTTTCAAAGGCTTCTATTGCGGCGGGTTCTCCCCATGCCAGGTCTGCCTCTTGTGATCGACCGCGACCTAAGGCGCGTGCATAGGCGGGTTCTAGCTCTTCCGATTCCTC
>JBFFQB010000060.1:0-20514 GCA_041573795.1 Anaerolineales bacterium | reverse complement strand
GTACGTACTCGTACAGCCTAATCTTTCCGGGATCAGGTTACTTCATTATTGCTTCTTGCGTCAAGTGTCAATCTTCACAATGTCAAAGTGTTTCACAACCAACAGATCGATTGCGACGGCGACCCCAGCTCTCCGTACCCAAACCGGGGACGAACCGCCTTACAGACCATTGGCACAGGACCTGCATGACGCTATCATAGAGAATCATGGCTAGTCGCAGTTCTTCCCCCTCCCCCCGATCGGCCTGGATCCTGCTCAGCATGCGGAGTCTATTCCTGCTGGGGCTCCCACTCGCCAGCGGCTTCTACGGTATCCAATCGAACGACCTGCTCTACCTCAGCGCCACCTGGATCCTGCCCACGCTGATCATCAGCCTGCCTTACCTGGCCGAGCGGCGGCCTGGCTGGCTAGCGTGGCTGGTCGGGCTGGCCGATCTGGGCCTGGCGCTGAACATGATTGCCCTGTCGGGATTCGACGCCAGCCCGCTCTGGTGGAGCCTGTTAATGGCGCCCTTCACGCTGGGATTCGTCAACGGCATCCCGACGGCGCTGATTGTGGGTGCGCTGAGCGCGGCATCCTGGGCGCTGCTCAGCCTGCAAAGGACTGGCTGGAGCACGGCGGTGCTGACCAACCTGGGCCTGTTCTCGCTTGTGATCTTGATCGCCTCCGTCTTCCTCACCTGGCTGCAGCGCCGGGTTAGCCAAGCGCTGGAGGACCGCTTCGGCGCCACCAAGGCGAGCCTCGAACGTGTACGCGTGGAGGAACGCTCACGCGCACACGAGCTTTACCGCATCACCGCCAACATCAACGCCACGCTCAGCAGCGAGGAGGTTATCGACCTCACCCTCGAACTCTGCTACCGAGCACTGGGGGCTAAGGGGAGGGCTTCAGAGCTGATTCGCAGCGCCATGCTCCTGCTCGATCAGGAGGGCTTTCACATCGCCACTACGCGCCACCTTGATCTGAAGAGTGACCGCTTACGCTTCAGCCCCGAGTCGGGCTGCTTGAGCCGAGCCTTGATCCGCGGTGAGACGCAGTTCACGCTTTACCCTGAGGAAGACCCCGAGTTGAGCCAGCTATCCGGACTTGAGGATTGCCTCTCTGTACTTGTCACCCCCCTGGCTTACGGCGTGGAGACCTACGGGGCATTGATCTTCGGTCATGCCACGCCGTTTTACTTTGATGACGAAAAACGCGAAATGCTCACGGCTATCTCGCAGCAGGTGACGATCGCGTTACAGAATGCCCGTCTCTACCAGGAGCTTCGAGCCGAGAAAGAGCGCCTGAGCGAATTGCAAGAAGAATCACGCAAACGTCTCGCGCGTGATTTGCATGACGGCCCTACGCAAACCATCGCCGCCATCACGATGCGCGTCAATTTCGCCCGGCGTTTAATGGAGCGAGATTTTGAAGGCGCGGCTGAAGAATTGATGAAGCTCGAAGAGATGGCGCGCAATACCACGCGCGAAATCCGCCACTTGCTCTTCACCATGCGCCCCTTGATCCTTGAATCTCAAGGGCTTGTCGCCGCCCTCTACCAGCTGGCGGAGAAAATGCGCGACACGCATCACCTCAATGTCCTCTTTGATACCAACACTGATGTGCCCACCGACCTCGATCCTGGCCATCAAGGCGTCATCTTTTACATCGCCGAGGAGGCGATCAATAACGCCCGTAAGCACGCTGCTGCGGAACACATATGGGTGCGTTTGCGCAGCGAGGATAATTGCTTCGTACTCGAGGTCCAGGATGATGGTGTCGGCTTCAACGTCGGCGCCGTGGACGCACATTATGGCCAGCGCGGCAGCCTGGGGATCGTCAGCATGCGCGAACGTGCCGACCTGGTCGAGGGAACGCTGAAAATCGATTCGGCCGAAGGGGACGGTACGCGTATTACACTTGCAGTTCCACTGCATCCTCTCAGCGAGAAGGTTGAGTAGATTCGCCCATATGCCGGTTGAAGCACTGATCTGGTCGCTATTGCTCGTCCTCGGTCCCGCCTTCGCCGAACGTCTATGGCCTTTGCTGCGTCGGCGAATTCCACCACTGCCCATCAACGTCGAGCTTTGGGCACCCTGGATCCACGGGCTGATGCTGCCGTACCTAGCGATCATCGTTGGATCTGTGAGTGGACGGCAGGTGGGTCTCTATGGGGGACAACCGGGAGTATGGATCGCGGGGGTTATTGCCTGTGGGATTGGATTGATTTTGGCCTCTACCCTCGTTAGACGGCTGGCCAAACTCCCAGAACCCGACGGGGAACTCTACGCTGTGTTGCTTGATGAAACCCGCTGGGCGTTTTACCGCGCTGCGGCGGCGCTCTGGATCGCAGGGATTCTCTCCGCTTTGCTCGGTTTCGGTATGGCCTTCATTGAACTTGGATTAACGCATGCGCTGGTTTCCGGCCGATCGGCACCTTCACAGGCTCAATGGAAGCGCTTGATGCGCGCAGCGCTTTCCACGCTGCTTTTCATCGCCACTGGAAATTTCTGGCTCACCGCGGTGACACAGCTGCTCTTGCAGCTCGTCGTGCGGCGGGAAGTTCAGCGAAACCCAACCATTTGACCAGCCAGATTGAGAAAAATCGCCATATTCAAACCCACCTTGTAAGAAGGCTAACGCAGACTGCATCTATACATTGGTTGGTGGCATGACTAGTGACCGTTCAAGCACAAACAGGATTCGTCTTATAAACCGAGCGCTATGGATTCTGGTCGGTGTGGGCACTTTCTTTTGGATCGGCTATGAGGATCGCGCAACCACCATCCCTATCCTTCTTGGCGGCACCCTCGCGCTCACACTGGGACTTCATTTTGGGCAGCGATTCCTGACAGCCGGGTCAACAGGGACTACTCCTTTTGGCGCCTACCTGTTCTTGGGCTTGATTGCGGGGCTCACGGCAATGCCCATTGCAGCCATGAGCATGCTGGTGAAAGTTTCACTTCACGGGCATGTCCCGCCTGATTTTTCGACGGCGGAAGTATTGGCAGTCCTCAGTCGAACCCCTGCCTGGGCCGGGGCGGGTGCTCTGGCAGGGTCAGCAGCCTCATTATGGCGACACATAGCAAGCGAATAGCTGCCCGTCGCTTTGCAGACCGGTGCGCAGTGCTTTAGAATGTATTCGCAGGAAACATTAGGGAGTCGTTCCCATGAGTTTTAATCAAGACGTTGAAGTCTATCTTTGTTCGGTCCATTTGATCCCAACCGGCCAACCAGGCGTTTGCTCGGAATGTGGCCGAGAGCTGGTCGGGTGCCGTCCCGGCGATCCAGATGATCCTTGTCGCCGTCCATTGATGGATAGCCGCGGCCGTATACTCACACGTGCCCCTCTGTGGTGGCTGCGCTATTCCGTCTCTGATTTAGCCAAGCGCTTTCAGCCCAAGGACTGAGCGCAGTAGATCAGTGAAGAAACTGTAGAGTGAGGTTTGCATGCAAAAGGAAAAAGTCATCATCATTGGCTCAGGGCCAGCCGGGCTCACTGCGGCCTTATACGCTGCCCGGGCAAACCTGAAACCACTGGTTATTTCAGGGAATCAACTGGGCGGACAAATCTCGATCACGAGTGAAGTCGAGAACTACCCGGGCTTCCCCGAGGGCACAACCGGCCCCGAGCTGGTCGACATGATGCAGAAACAGGCTGAACGCTTCGGCGCCCGGCTGCTGATCGATGAGGTCACTGAGGCCAATCTAAGCGCTGGCCCACCCTTTAATCTTAAAACGCACGGGGATGAATTCGAGGCTGAGGCCGTCATTATTACCGTCGGCGCTTCCCCTAAACGCCTGGGTATCCCGGGCGAGGAAGAATTGATCGGACGCGGGGTCTCATTCTGCGCCACTTGTGATGGGTTCTTCTTCCGGGAAAAGGATGTCATGGTCATTGGTGGGGGTGACAGCGCCCTGGAGGAGGGGCTCTTCCTGACAAAGTTCGCTGATCGTGTGCGTATCATCCATCGTCGTGACGAGCTGCGCGCCGGCGAAGCGCTGAAAAGACGCGCGAACAACCACGAGAAGATCGAGTTCGTCTGGGATACCGTACTGGAAAAGATCGAAGGCAACGGCAAGGTTGAATCCGTCGTCGCTCGCAACCTCAAGACCGATGAGATCCAGGAACTAAAGACGGATGGCGTATTCATCTTCATCGGCCATTACCCCAATTCCAGCCTGTTCGAGGGTCAGTTGGAACTGGATGAGCGCAAGTATTTGATCACCGATGATCATATGATGACCAACATCCCCGGTGTCTTCGCTGCCGGCGAGATTCAGGATCCCATCTGGCGCCAGATCGCCACCTCCGTCGGCCAGGGCTGTGCCGCCGCCATGGCCAGCGAACGCTGGCTTGAGTCTCAGGAATAGGCATGCCCACAGCAGCTCACATTGCATATCGTGAATCACGCAGCGGAGATCCCCAAACAGGCGCTCCGCCGCTTGTTTTTATCCACGGAGCCGGCGGCAGCTCGTTGCATTGGCCCCCGCAACTCCGTCGACTGCCGAGCCTGGATGTTTATGCATTGGACTTGCCTGGCCATGGAGACTCACCCGGGAACAGTTCCACGACGATCGAGGAAATGGCTGAGGCTGTCCTGGCCTGGCAAGAGGCGCTGGCGCTTGGCCCCTGCGTTTACGCCGGGCATTCGATGGGTGGCGCTATAGCCCAGACCCTGGCACTCGATCACCCTGAGGCAGTCGCCGGGCTGATCCTGGTCGGTACCGGTGGTCGTCTGCGTGTGCACCCTGACATCCTGGCGATGACAGCCTCTAAGGACAAGTATGACCAGGGCGTAGATACCATGCTCGCCTGGTCGTTTAGCCAGAACGCCGATAAAGGCATGGTTGAGCTTGCCGGTAAGCGCTTTCTACAGGTACCAGCATCGGTCGTCCATGCGGATTTCCTTGCCTGCGATGGCTTTGATGTCCTTCCCCGTCTTGGTGAAATCCATTGCCCAACTCTGGTGCTTTGTGGCAGTGAGGATCAACTCACGCCTCTGAAGTACAGTCAATTCCTCGTCGACCAGATCCCCGAAGCCACCCTGGTGATTATCGACGGCGCTGGACACATGGTCATGCTTGAGCGACCGCAGGCAGTCAGCGCGCCGATCCTTGATTTTATTAACGCATTAAGCTGAGCCTGTTTAAGGGACTGAAATCCCCCGCTCTACACTTGTGCTGCTATCTCTTCTCAGGTGTCGGAATTCTTCAGTAACTGCTCGATCTCCGGGATGATGGCCTTCACGGCGAGGGCGCGGTGACTGACCCGGTTCTTCTCGTCGATTGCCAACTCCGCCATGGTTTTTTCCGTTCCATCGACCTGAAAAATCGGATCGTACCCAAAGCCCCATTTTCCACGCGCATGGGGCACGATCTCTCCCAAGCACTCACCTTGTCGTAGCAATGCTTCTCCCTGTGGTGAGACCAAGGCCAGGACACTCACGAAGCGCGCTCGCCATGGGCGCGCATGTGCCTCAAGCCGCCCCAGCAAATGCCGGCGGCGATCTTCATCCGTCCCTCCTGATCCGACGAATCGGGCGGAGTGCAACCCGGGCGCTCCCTCTAGCGCCACAACTTCCAGGCCAGTGTCGTCTCCCAATGTCCAATGGCCAAATGCTTCTACATATGCCCTTGCTTTAAGCAGCGCGTTTTCTGCGTAACTGCTGCCGGTTTCCGCAATATTTAGCAAGCGGTTAAAGTCCTGGGGGATCAACAATTCGATCGATAGATGGCCCAGTAATGCGCGCATCTCAGCCTGTTTACCTGAATTTTGGCTAGCCAAAATTAGCTTCATCACCACTCCTTCTCATGATGGCTATTCGCACAGTACCCAAACGGCATCTATGGCACTCTTTTCAGATAGGACCCCCAAGCTTGCTGTTTGGTGTCTATGCGAATGTTATTTATGTTATGTACAATAGCCGTGTCTTGATTCCGTGTTTTAACTATGCTATAATGCGGTCGCTATTTTGGGAACCCTGATTTCCAGGCGGTGCGAACCTGAACCATCAACACGCGTTGCGGCTCAACGTTGGATTCTTGTTAAACAAGAGCGTTGGATACAGCCGCAACTTTGATTTTCAGGAAATTTCACTCCAATTCGGAGACGATCTCAGCGTCAGCGAATTCAACGGCCACGCGCGCCTCACCCGCACCGGGCAAGGGGTCGTCGTGCAGGCGCAATTCGAAGGCCAGGTCGATACTGAATGCGTTCGCTGCCTAGGCGAATTTCATCAAACCCTCACGGCTGAGATCGACGAGCTCTTCACCTTCCCGCCTGGCAAAACAGACGACCCACAGACCACGATTTCAGAAAAGGCGATCCTCGATCTTACACCAATGCTGCGGGAAGTGCTCTTGATCGACATGCCCATTCAACCTACCTGTAAACCTGATTGTGCCGGGCTTTGTCCTCAATGCGGCGAAAACCGCAATGAGGTTGAATGCAGTCACCCCGAAGCCGAGATTGATCCGCGCATGGCTGTTTTGAAGTCGCTCTTATCCAAGTCCTAGCGGGCGCGCCGACGCGCCCACCCTCATACCATCAGGAAGGTGTGAGCTTCTGGAGTGTGTGCATGAGTGTAGCCAAGGACCGTTGGGAGAAACGCGAAGCCTTTGCCGCCCTGATGGAAAAGGGTGAGTTCCAAGGCTATATCACCAATGACGACATCATCATCGTCTTCCCCGAAGCAGAAGATTCTGAGGAGCGCCTCGAGCGCCTGCAGTCTTTCTTCCGCTCGGCTGGCGTCGATGTTTTCGAAGACCCGAGCCAGATCCCACCCCATATCGCCCAGGATGAGGAGATCGACGAGATCCACCCATTCGATCTAAGTGCCATCTCCAGTGACGATACGGTGGGGCTTTATCTCAAAGAGATGGCGCGCGTTCCCCTGCTCACCACTGAGCAGGAGGTTGACCTGGCTACGCGCATCGAACGTGGCAACTTCTCAGAGATAGATCTTGCCAAGACAAATGGGCGACTCAGTGCCAAGCAGCGGTCTGAGCTGAATGCCTTTGTGCAGGATGCCCGCGCGGCTCGCGATCACTTGATTAAAGCCAACACGCGCCTGGTCGTCAGCATCGCTAAGAAATACATGGGTCGCGGGGTCCCCTTCCTCGATCTCATCCAGGAAGGAAACCTTGGTCTGATGAAGGCAGTCGAAAAATTTGATTATCACCGCGGCTACCGCTTCAGCACCTACGCAACCTGGTGGATTCGCCAGACGATCACCCGCGCAATCGCCGACCAGGGGCGCACGATTCGAGTTCCGGTGCATATGTCCGACCGTATCCGCCGGCTGTATAAAATCGCCCGACAGCTCGAGCAAAGCCTTGGCCGCAAACCCACACCAGAAGAGATCGCCGAAGTCATGGAAATCGACGCCCGCAAGGTGCAGTGGATGATGCGAGTTTCCTGGCGGCCGCTTTCCCTGGAGACTCCTGTGGGCGAGGATGAGGACACCGAATTAGGGTCGTTTGTCGAAGATGACACCACGCCCACCCCAACACAGAGCGCTTACCAGAATTTGCTGCGCGACAAGATTGAGGATGTGCTGGCGACGCTGAGCCCCCGCGAAGCCCGTATCCTGCGCCTGCGTTTCGGCCTTCACAATGGCCGACCGTACACCCTGGAAGAGGTTGGGCAGAAATTTGGCCTGACACGTGAACGGATTCGCCAAATCGAGGGGAAGGCGCTGCGGCGCCTGCGCCACCCTCGACGAGCCCGACAGCTTCGTGACTACCTCGGTTAATTAATTCCTACCCCTCGCCTAAATAGAGAAGGGCGTCCAGTGTTGGACGCCCTTTTTTTCTTTATGCCTTTGTCTTGCTTGATTCGCTTCTAAGTACGTTCTAACACCTTAAGGAGCAGGGCAAGCGTGGCGTCTGCCGACGCTGCTTTATTTTCGGCGCGATCTCCTTCCCACTGATGGTGTTGTGTCCATTCCCCATCACGCGAACTTACCGCCACCCAGGTCGTGCCGACAGGTTTATCTGGGAGCCCGCCACCCGGGCCGGCGATCCCGGTTACGGCGATGCCGATATCGGCACCCAACACTCGCCTCGCACCCCGCGCCATCTCGCTGGCTGTGCGATCGCTTACAGCACCAAATTCATACAGGGTTCCGTGACGCACATTCAATAATCGCTCTTTGGCTTCATAAGCATAGGCAACGACGCCACCCAGAAAATATTCCGATGAACCAGCAACGTTCGTTATCCGGTGCCCGATTAAACCACCCGTGCAGGATTCTGCTACAGCAAGTGTTAAGCCGGCTTCCCGCAGGCGCTTTCCCACGAGCACTTCCAGTGATTCCGCCATGGAGGTCCTCCACTACAGCCTATCCATATCATAACGTTGAAACGATTATACCGTTACCATTGACAGGCACCCATGCGTAGCGTAAGCTCGCGCTGTGAACTTTCCCGTGTTTAATACACCGCATATATGGACCGTCGCTGATCTTACCCGCTACATCCGCCAGGCCCTTGAAAGCGATTACCGCCTCCAGGAACTATGGGTGGCAGGTGAGGTTTCCAACGTCTCGCGACCGGCTTCTGGCCATCTCTACTTCACCCTCAAGGATGAGGCCAGCTCATTAAAGTGTGTGATGTGGCGGTCTCACGTAGAAGCCCAGGTCCGTATACCGCGCGAGGGAGAAGCGTTGGAAGTCTTCGGGCGCATCAGCGTCTACGAAGCCGCAGGCCAGTATCAGATCTATGCCGAACAACTTCGACCTGCCGGGGAAGGCGCTCGCCATCTAGATTTCCTTGAATTGAAGCAGAAACTCGAAGCCGAAGGATTATTCGATCCGGCACGTAAACAACCCCTTCCCGAGCGCCCAGCCGTTATCGGTGTCGTGACCTCTCCCACAGGCGCTGCACTGCAAGATGTGTTGCAGGTCCTGGAACGACGCTACCCGCTTGCTCAAGTCTTGCTGGCTCCCACCCCAGTTCAGGGGGCGGATGCCCCTGAGGGGATTGTGCTGGCACTCTCGCTGCTCGAGCGTCACGGCGAGGCTGATGTGATCCTGCTCGTGCGCGGGGGTGGCGCGGTCGAAGATCTGGCGGCATTCAATACAGAAATCGTCGTGCGTGCTGTCGCCGCCATTGCGATACCGATCGTCAGCGGCGTGGGTCACGAAACAGATTTGATCCTGACAGATTTCGCGGCTGATCTTCGGGCGGCTACACCATCGGCTGCTGCCGAGCTTGCCACCCCGGACAAGGCTACCCTGCACGATGAGTTGATCGCGCTGCGCAACCAGTCGATCCAGTTATTCGCCGGAAAAATCTCGACATTACGCATGGCCCTCTCGTTGCTGCAATCTCGCTTAGCGGTTGTCTCACCACGTGCACGCATCCTCAGCGATCGCCAACGAGTGGATGATCAGATACATCGTGCGCGCCTTTCCATGAACCATCGCATGCTCCTGGCCAGGACGTCGATACAATCCCTTAGGGTCACATTGCGAGCTTTCAGCCCTGACGATGTGCTGCAGCGCGGCTATGCCCTGGTCACTCGCTTGCGAGACGGGAGATTGGTGTCATCGACCACCCACGCCAAAGCTGGGGAGCGCATCGAAGTGCGCTTGCAGGATGGCAGCTTGGAGGCAGAAGTACAGGAGTAATCCTCTCCGAGCAGCCAGTTCGATCCGCAGAAAGCACGAGACCTGCGCTGACGATTAGAATCGAAAAGGACATTGTTATGGCAAAGACAAAAGGCAAGACAATTAAGAATTTGACCTATGAAGAAGCCTTCGCTGAGCTTGAGCAGGTGGTTACACAACTCGAAGCCGGGACCCTCCCGTTGGAGGAATCTTTGGCGCTCTTTGAGCGCGGTCAGGCGCTCAGCAAGCATTGTGGCGAACTGCTAGAACAAGCGGAGATAAAGCTAGAGCAGTTGACGGAGGATATCGCCGGTGAAATGCGCGAGATCGACATCAAATCCGAGGATAACTAAGTGAATCTAGGCCAGCTCTTTTCAAATCATGTCCTTATTGCCGCCCTGACTGCCTGGGGCCTGGCACAAATTCTTAAAATTCCTGTTCATTACTTACGAGTGGGGGAACGTGATTGGTCTTTGTTATTTCGTGCTGGCGGAATGCCCTCTTCTCACGCAGCCCTGGTTTCAGCCACGACACACGGCATCGGCCTCTCCCAAGGATTTAACTCCCCGCTCTTTGCTTTGGCGGTCGCATTCGCCATGATTGTCATCTACGACGCGACCGGGATCCGACGCCAGGCAGGACGCCACGCAACGATCATCAATACCATCGTCAATGATTTTCTTGAAGGACATCCGGAGCACGGTTCTGAAAAATTGAAAGAGGTGCTGGGGCATTCACCAGCAGAGGCAGCGACAGGCATATTAATGGGCATCGGGCTCGCCCAGGCTTACTTCTCGCTCTTTGCCTAACGCCTCCTTACCCGACCCAAGATCATTCCCGGAAGGCTCCTGCTCTCATCAACCCGCAACAGCAGCGCCGTTATCCAGTAGACCAACGCGCCGAGAACGATCCCCGAAAGGGCGTGGAGGATCACGGGCATGTTGTTCCCCAGCGGCAACCATAGCCACAGTGCCCCCGCCATCACTGCGCCGGAGAGCGCCATCCCCATAACTCCACGACCCATTTTAACTCCCCCCAGCTTCCCCAAGCGTTTGCGCATCAAGAATAAAAGCAGCCCGGTCTCTAGCGCCGTCGCCAGCGAATTCGCCAGTGCCAGGCCACCGTGTGGCGCCCATCCCCTTTGCATAAACCAGCGCGAAAATAACAGGCTGAAGAGGATGTTTAGCGACATCGCTCCGGCGCCTACCAGCACAGGGGTTCGGGTGTCATACATGGCATAAAAGGCGCGCACAATCACTTCAAGCAACCCGTGCCCGACCAAGCCGGCTGCATACCATAGCAAAGCCCATGCAACCAGACTGGTGGATTCTTTGGTGAACATACCTCGTTCAAGCAGCATCGCCACAATGGGTTGACGCAGGAGCATCAACCCAAGACTGGCTGGTAATGCCAGGAAGAACACGCCGCGCAGCGCAGAAGCGAAGGTTGTACCTAGTGCCACCCATTCCTTACGTGCTACCTGGGCTGAGAAGGTCGGCAGCGAGGCCACCGCGATCGCTTGCGCAATGATCAGCTGCGGCATCAACATGATGATTAAAGCGTAATTGACGGCTGAGAGACTTCCAATCGGCATGGCGGAGGCCAGGATCGTATTCACCAGGAAATTAATTTGAACAACGGCAACTCCCAGCAATCGCGGCGCCATCAAGATGCCAACCTGACGTACAGCCTTATCTCTCAAACCCAATCCAGGCAAGTAATTGGCGCCAAGACCGCGCAACCCGGGGAGCTGAATCAGCAGGTGTAAACTTGCACCAAGCACAACCCCCCAGGCCAATCCATAGATCCCATAGCGGGGGCTCAGGAATACCACACCTGCGATTAATCCGAGCCGGTAAAACCCTGGTGCGATTGCGGGTAGGAAGAATCTTTGGTTGCCATTCAATACCCCCATAAGCAACCCGCTGATCCCAAAGATCGCCGGCGAGAGCAGCATGATCCGCAGCAATTCGACTGTGAGTGTGATCTGCTCAGTGTCCCTAAAGCCCGGCGCAAGGATGTTTTTCACTATCCAGGGGGCCTGCCATGCAGCCAGCGCGCTGATCGCGCCCAACCCGATCAGGATCAGGTTGCCAATCGAGGAGGCCAACCGCCAGGCGCGCGACTGCTGATCTTTCGCCAAGTAACCCGTGAAAGTTGGGACAAAGGCAGACGCTAACGCGCCCCCCGCCATCAAATTAAAGAGCAGTTCTGTCAGCCGGTTTCCGGCATAGTACGCATCGATCTCTGCACCGGTGCCAAAAGCCCGTGTAATCAGGATCTGGCTCACCAATCCCATCAAGCTGGAAAGGGCATAGCCAACCATAACCACTCCGCTAGCGCGGGCGATGCGGTGGCTGGGAGAGGTTTCGAGTTCACTCACGATGGGGGATTATACAGTTTCCCGGAGAGGGCGAACAGCACCGATGTCTACATTGCCATGCTGCGTTGAAAGAGTACACTAGAGTGACAGATTTACGTCTCATAGCTCGATGGAGAAAAAGCCTGTGGAAGCAGAACAAACCGTTCTTGAACAACCCTTCCTCGGTGAATTACGACTGAGTCGTCGACTGGGTTCATTGCGACAGGTAGTTGCCGCAGGTCTGGTCATCAGCCTGGGACTGACTTTCTTGCTCCCTGGAACCTTTCGACAGGAGCTGGGGATAGATTCTAGTGCCCCGATCCTCCTGGCAGCCTTTGTCCTGGGGTTGACCATCCTTAATGTGATCGAACTTCTAGCAGGCAGCAGTGAGCGCGGCGGTACCTATGTGCTCGTGCACGAATCGTGGGGTGGCACCGCAGGATTTGCTGCCGGCTGGGCTTTACTTGCACTAGGTATCGTTCTGGCTACAACCTTCTTCCATGCATTCGGGGCAACACTTGTATATGCTTTTCCGGCGCTAGAACCCAATGCCCTCTATATACCCATAGGTGCCTTTGCTTTCGTGATCCTCATTCAGCTCCTCGGTGTCCTGCCTTTTCGAAACCGGACCTGGCTGTTGATCCTTTTACTGCCACTGGGACTTGCTGTTCTCAGCTTCATCAAGCTCACACATTCGGGGGGTAGTGCTGGACCTTTGGCCATGGCAGGCGGGGAATTTCCCAGAGCAGCTGGCTGGGGGACGCTGATCTACGCCAGTCTTGAAGTGCTTCTTTCAGGCCGGCGTCAGCTCCAGGATCCCAAACAACATCTTCCACAAGGCTTGTTGGTGAGCCTTTTCCTTGGCGGAATTCTTATCGCAGCAATGGTGGGACTGAGCATAAGCGCCGGCGATCAAGCTGGTGTGCTCACATTGATGGCACATTTAGGGGAAGGTGATTCAACCAGGTTTGGATTTGCAGTCGCGTTCGGAAGCATTGCTTACTTTATCGCTGGTAATAACGCCCTGATGGTTGCGGCCCGCCAGCTTTACACCTTAAGCCGATTTGGTGCACTTCCGCGCGGCTTCACTGTCGTTCGCAAACCCTTCCGGCTGCCTCCTATGATCTTTGTGCTCCTATTGGTGCTCGCCATCCCCGCCCTCTGGCTCCCTACGGGAACCTTGCTCGATATAGGTGCTGCTGCTGCACTTTTTGTCTGCCTTTTGCTCAATCTGGCCGCCCTCATCAGTCGGCGGCGCGAGCCGGAGCGAAGGCGTTGGTTTGTCACGCCGCTCTTTCCGCTTGTCCCTGCACTAGCCGCCACAGCCTGTGCCTTCCTTTTTTTCAGCCTCCAAGGTGGGGGCTTGATCGGTATCGGCGCCTGGCTCGCAGTTGGAGCGCTGTATTTCAGCTTTTACGCTCGGTCCCACCTTATGGAAGCCCAACATGGTGTGCTCATCTTCGGTCGCGAACCACTTGAGCATAAGCATGAGCAGGCTTACCGCATTCTCGTTCCGCTCAGCGCCGGCGTTGAGCGCCAGTTTGTGCTCGGCCTCGCCACCGCGCTGGCGAAACAATCTAAGGGCGAGGTCATCCCGCTGCAGGTCGTGCCAATGAGCGACCCACTCGCCATTCAGGAAGGCCGTCGACTGGCGCAGGAACGCAATATGCTTTTCGAATGGTCCACCCGCGACGCTGGCTCAAGTGATGTGCCCATACACCCCATCACCCGTCTCGCCAGCAGCGTCGCCAAGGGGATTTACGACACGGCCGTTGAGGAAGAGTGCGACCTGGTCCTGCTCACCTGGCCGGTCCGCTCACAGCAGGAGGGCACACGCATGGGGCGCGTGTTGGATCCGGTCGTCCGAAATACTCCCTGTGATGTTGCCGTCATAGCGTATCATCCAGAATCCTTCCAGGAAGACGAGCAAGAAGATGGCCCGCTCACCATAACAGATATCCTCGTTCCAACTGCCGGCGGCCCACACGCGCCATTGGCTACCCGGCTGGCTTTACTCCTGGCGCAAGAATTCGACGCCTCGACCCGCACTGTCTATGTGGCACGTCCTGATGCAAGCGAAAGCGAGCTTGCACAGGGTCGCGAATGGATCAATAACACCTTGCAGTCGATGCGTGAAACGGCCAGGACACTGCAAAAACTCGATCCATCCCAGGAAGAGCTCCAGCTGGAAAGTGTCGTCGTTCAATCGGACTCAGTGGTGGATGGGATTGTTGAGGCTGGAGCCGAAAGTGACCTTGTCTTTATCGGTGCATCCGAGGAAAGCCTGATCGACCAGGTGATCTTTGGGACCCTGCCCGAACAAATCGCCCGTGCTTGCCCATCACCGGTGGTGATGGTGAAACGCTACCGAGGCCTATCGCGATTCTGGCTTCAAAGACTCTGGGATAGCCTCTCGCAGGCACTGCCAAAACTTACGCTCGAAGAACAGGTTGAGGTCTATAAACGCGTGCGACGGGACGCCCGCCCAGATACAGACTTTTTTGTCATGATGGGATTGGCTGCCACGATTGCTGCCTATGGTTTACTGCAGGGGAGCGCCGCGGTCATTATAGGCGCGATGCTGGTCGCTCCGTTGTTTACCCCGATCCTGGCAGGAAGTCTTGCCATCGTTCAAGGCGATATTCGCTTGTTCCGCCTCTCCCTCGAGGCTGCCTTGAAGGGCATTACGCTTGCGATCGGAATAGCCGTTGTGCTTACTGCTCTCTCTCCTTTGCGCACCCTCACCGTTGAGATTACAAGCCGCACCAGCCCCAATTTGTTTGACTTAGCTGTTGCGCTTGCTTCAGGTGCAGCCGGGGCGTATGCGGTCGCTCGTAAAGACGTCGCCACGGCGCTGCCGGGTGTAGCGATCGCCGCCGCGCTTGTACCACCACTATGTGTAATTGGAGTCGGGATTGCCGTGGGTGATGCCCGCGTCACTGGCGGTTCAACGTTGCTATTCTTCACCAACCTGATCGCCATTACGCTGGCTGGCTCGATCATCCTACTGCTACTTGGTTTCCGGCCGGCCGCCGGTGCGAAACGCGAAGCCCGGCTTCGTCTGGGTATTGTCACCTTCCTGGTCTTGCTCACCGCCATTACTATCCCCCTGGCGATCATCTTTGTTGATGCCGTGCAAACTTACCAAACAGAACAGATCATCGAACGCGTCATTACCGAACAACTCGATCCGCACGATGATTTAACCCTGGTGACCTTCGAGCAAATCGAGGATGGGCCAGCCCTGATCATCCGCGCTGAGATCAACACAACCACCACACTTGAAAAGACCCTTGCGCAAAGCATGAGCACGGCGCTGCGTACCAGGCTGGGTCAACCCGTGACGCTTCAACTGATCGCCGTGCCCGTTCAAGAGATTGAGATTCACCAACCGTAATGGTTATGCGAAAGAATCTTGAGAGCCGGGGACGCCGACCCCGGCTCTCTCTTAAGGAGGAGAAGAAGAGATTCCGCCCTTCTGCTAATACTATAGCGAAGTCAAGGGTATTCATGCCTGTCCCATGCCTGACGACTGCCCTACGGAATCCCTACGCCGAATAGGACCAAACGGCTACCTTTTTCTAGCTAAAAGAGCCAGTTCCTTCACCTGGATTCAGCGATGATCGACCAACTTAGACTCTGGCAAGATCATATTCTCCCCGGCTATGCACTTGACATCGGGGTGGGCGACGGTGAGGTTAGCCTGTGGCTCGCGAGACGCGGGTTCCAAGTAGAGGCGATTGAACCCGACCAGAAGCGAGTCGCAATGCTGCGATCCTACCTCACAGCTCCCATCCGACTCCATGCTATGGACATACTCGCTTTCAACACTCCTGCCAATCATTATGCGCTCATCGTGGCTTCCGCTGTGCTGCACTTTATTGAGGCCGATCAGCTTCCTGTACTCGCCGAGCGATTGATCAAAAGCCTTCTACATGGCGGGATGTTGTTCGCAGCAGCCTTAACCCGGGATGATCCCTCAGCCCAGGTAGAAGGGGAGCCTGAGGGAACTACCGTGAAACATTACTTCAATCCCGACGAACTGCGGCAGCTCTTCCAGCCTCTGGAAGTGCTTTATTACGAGGAGTCCCGACGAATATCGCCCGAATCCACACTTGGTTTTCGATCCGGTGCTACCCTCGTCGCCCGGCGCCGCTCAGAAGGACAGGAAGGCTAGCATGGCGCCCATCACAAGCTTATAATCCGTGAAGGACCGCAACCTTGGACACCCTGGTTTCAACCATCCCGATTTTGTTGATCTTGATCCTGATGCTTGGCTTTCGCTGGAACGCGGCACAAGCGGGGACCGCAGGATGGATTATCGCGCTTGTTCTCGCGGTCGTTTCCTTTGGAGTTGATGCGCGGCTGCTCGGCTACGCACACCTCAAAGCTCTACTGCTCACATTTGATGTGCTGCTGATTATCTGGAACGCCTTCCTGTTCTTCAGGGTGACAGAAGCAGCAGGGGCGGTCCGGATGCTCAGCAACATGATCCCGCGCATCACCAAAGAACGTGGCTTTCAAGCCTTACTCATCGGATGGGCCTTCGCGTCCTTCTTGCAAGGTGTGGGTGGTTTCGGCGTTCCCACTGCTGTGGTTGCGCCGCTGCTTGTCGGCTTAGGATTTCATCCTGTCAGCGCTGTCGCCATCCCATCCCTGGGGCACGCATGGTCTGTCAGCTTTGGATCGCTAGGCTCATCCTTTCAAGCACTCCAATCTGCTACTGACCTATCCTGGCAAATCTTAGCGCCGACCTCGGCTGCCTTCTTGGCTATCGCCTGCCTTGCATGTGGTTTCGTTGTGGCCCATCTGGCAGGGGGGTGGTCCACAATCCGGCGACAATCACTTCCCCTTGTGGCTATGGCCATTGCCATGGCGGGAAGCCAGTATCTATTGGCGGTAAGCGGTATGTGGACGCTCGCCGGGTTAGGAGGGGGCAGTGCTGGTCTTGCTGCCGGTCTAATCCTGGCTTCGAGGCGAAAGTCGCAGCAAGGTGCGGAGGCACCCGGATATCTCAAACGGGAACTGTGGCTGGCAATGTCTGGCTATATTACCCTGGTTCTGATCACCCTGATCTTGCGTATCCCGGCGGTTTACGACCGTCTTGATATACTGGCCATCCGGGGGTATTTTCCCGAAATGATCACCCGCCGCGGATTTAGCACCCCTGCCGGCTTCGGCCGTCAGATCTTTCTCGTGCGCCATGCAGGCTCGATCTTGGCCTATACTTCGCTATTGACCTACTGGCTCTACCGTAAAACGGGTTTACTAAATCCTGGCTCCGGCCGCGAGATCATCACAAGTACGGTCAAGCGCATGTCCTCCTCCAGCTTCGGTATCCTCATGCTGGTGAGCATGGCCGTGGTCATGAACCACGCCGGCATGACTGAGGCAATTGCCAGCGGAATCGCCAATGGGGTTGGCGCGCTTTTTCCCGTGGCTTCTCCCTTCATCGGTGCTCTGGGAGCCTTCATAACCGGCTCAAACACCAATTCAAATGTCGTATTTGCTCATTTACAATTACGCACTGCGCAGGTCCTTGGATTCAGTGTCCCGGTTATCCTCGCCGCCCAGACAGCCGGAGGCGCGCTGGGATCCGTCATTTCGCCAGCCAAGATCATCGTCGGCACGGCAACAGCCGGGTTGAAAGGGCATGAGGGCCACGTGTTGCGTAAAATGAGCGTTTATACGCTCCTGTTGGTAAGTCTAATCGGGATCATCGCCTGGTTGGTGGTGTTGTAATACGCATACGGATGGTCAGGGTCGCTACCCTGCACTCGAGTTTTTATAGGGAGATTGAGATGCAATTTAAAGATAGTGTCATAATCGCGGCGCCGCGTGCGCGTGTCTGGGAATTTTTCACCGACCCGCACGCCGTGGGTGCCTGTGCTCCGGGGCTGGAATCACTCGAAGTCCTTGTCCCGGACGAGAAGTTCCAGGTGGAAGGTTCTGTCGGATTTGGGGCTGTACAGGTTCATTTCGTTGCCCAGGTGGAGTGGTTGGAAATGGAGGAACCAGAACGCGCCAAGATGAAAGCACACGGCACCGCTCCCGGAAGCGCGCTGGATGCAGTCGCAAGCTTGGAATTACGCGAGTCCTCTGAAAGCGAGACCGAACTGATCTGGTCCGCTGATGTAACCGTTTCCGGCACGATCGCCAGCCTGGCTTCACGGATGATGGGGAGCGTTACCAAGAAACTGGCCGGGGCGTTCTTTAACTGTGCCAAAAGGGAGATTGAGGGGTAGGGCTGCGAACCTCCCCTACAACCCTGAAAAGAGGCGGCTTTTCATCTTCAATACGTCGCTAAGTTCTCAGTTGTGATCGGCAGAACCGAACCCTTAGATCACTCCCTCTTCTCGAAGTTCTTTTATCGCCTCGGGGGTATATCCGAGCACATCCTCTAGGACTTGCTCGGTGTGCGCCCCTAGCTGAGGAGGCGCCAAACGCACCTGCGCCGGTGTTGTCGGAATCTTCAAGGGTGAAGCAACCATCGGAATCATCTCGCCGTCTGCGCCCTCGAACTCGACCCTTAATGCGCGTGCCCGGACTTGTGGGTCCTCAAATACAGCGGCCATATCGTTGATGCCTGCTGCCGGCAGTCCAATGCGCTCACAGAGCGCTGTCCATTCAGAGATCGGTTTTTCACGGAAGAGTTCATTCAGGAGGGGTATCAAGATGGCACGGTTCTGGTTACGCGCTGGATTGGTGGCGAAGCGTTCATCCTCGATCCACGCTTCCTTTGCTACCGCCTCGCAGAATTTACGCCACTGACCATCATTACCAGCAGCGAAGGCCATATACCCATCCGCCGCTTCAAGCACCTCATAGGGGACGATGTTCGGATGGGCATTACCATAACGCTTCGGGGTCTCCCCCGAGATCAAGTAATTGCTGGCGACGTAGGACATTAAGGCCAGCTGACTGTCTAATAAGGAAATGTCGATGAGCTGCCCTTCGCCTGTACGTTCCCGGGCGTATAGAGCTGCCATGATCGCACCGAAAGCGAAGATTCCAGAGGCGAGATCAGCGATCGCCACGCCAGCACGGATCGGTTCTCCATCAATTGGGCCGGTAACACTCATAAATCCAGCCAGGGCCTGGGCGATGAAATCATAGCCCGGCCTGTCTTTATAGGGTCCACTTTGGCCATAGCCTGTGATAGCACAATAGATCAGACCCGGTCGTATCGCCTGCAGCGCTTCGTAATCCAGACCCCAGCGAGCCAAAGTGCCGCTGCGAAAATTCTCTACCACGACGTCACCATCACGGATCAGCGCCTTCAGGATCTCCAGCCCCTTTTCGCTCTTCAAGTCGAGGGTGATGCTGCGCTTGTTACGATTGGCTGATATGAAGTAGGCCGACTCGCCTGTGGCTGTGAAGGGTGGACCCCATTGGCGTGTATCATCACCACGACCCGGGATTTCGATCTTGAGAACGTCTGCCCCCAAGTCGCCTAACATCATGGTGCAATAGGGTCCGGCCAGAACGCGTGTCAGATCGACGACACGAACGCCCGCAAGCAGACCCGGTTTTCCCTGACCCTCTTTTGCGTTCAGAGAAGCCTGGGAAGTATCACTTTGACTGGTTTGCATGGCACCACCTTGCGATATAACGATTGAAAGAAAATCACCCATCTTGGGCGGGTTCATTATACAATTGACCCGCAACCAGGATTCAAGTTTTGGTGTTATCAAGCTGCCTGGTTGTCAAGTATCTGCGGCGTCGTTGCGCGCAGATCAAAGTTATCAAATCCAAGAGACGTTCTAAAGGAGAGGAGCGAGTATGAAGCCAGCCCCTTTCGAGTATCATGCTCCCGATACAGTTGAAGAGGCCCTCGAGCTGCTTGCAGAACATGGAAGTCAGGCCAAGATCCTTGCTGGTGGCCAGAGCCTAATCCCCTCGATGAATTTCCGGGTGTTACAGCCGGCGATGCTAATCGATATCAATCGTATTGAAGCGCTGACCGGCATCCAGGCTACCGATACAGGGGGGATCTCCGTAGGAGCGATGACGCGCCAGTCTAAGCTGGAGCACGACCCCCTTGTCGCCAAGCACACCCCCCTTCTGCATGAGATCCTACCCAATATCGCACATCCACAGATCCGCAATCGCGGCACCATCGGCGGCAACCTGGCGCATGCCGATCCCGCATCAGAATTGCCTGTTTTTGCGATCGCGCGTGATGCCCGTTTGCGCCTCCGTAGCAAGAAGCAAGAGCGCTGGGTCGAGGCACAGGATTTTTTCCTGGGTATGTTCACAACTGCACTTAACCCGGATGAAATCCTGGTTGAGATCGAGATACCTGCTCCTGCAGCAGGTTTCGGATGGTCCTTTCAAGAGATGGCTCGCCGGCGAGGCGATTATGCACTGATGGGCGTCGCTGCTTGGTTGACCTTAGATTCTGATGGTATTTGCGACCAAGCGCGTTTGGTCTACTTGAATGCTGGTGATGGACCTATACGAGCATCGCAAGCCGAGCAGGCGCTTCTCAAGAAAGAGCTGGGGGGCGAGGCTATTGATGCCGCCGCAGCGATTGCGGCCGAGCAGGAAATTGACCCC